>NZ_JBHSBY010000030.1:0-244298 GCF_042650905.1 Pedobacter jamesrossensis
CTTTTTGCTTCATTAGCTCATAATCGAGCTGTTCTTCTCTCGTCATAACAAACTGTATCTAAAGTTAGTGATTTTAACTTTTGACACAGTTTATTTTACACCCTCCAGTGTCATTATTATTTCTAAACTAAGCTTAGAAATAATATCCTAAAAACTATAATTATCCTGATTTTCTAACTTGTTCTTTATTTTCTCCATATGTTGTTCAAGTATTCCCGACTTACTCTTCTCGAAAGATTTTAGGTGGAGGAAAATTTCCTAAGGTACTTGCTGCCTGAGATTCTTTATGAAGTGCCTCCAAAACATTGATACCATGTACTTCCTTAAATAATTTATTGAAATATGCGGGTGTGTCAAAACCAGCTATATTTGAAATTTCAGCAAGTGTGCTATATCTACCTGTAGCAATAGCTTCAGAAGCTAGCTTAAAGCGTATAATTTGTACAAATTTGTTTGGTGTAATGCCTAGTATACTTTTAACTCTTCTGAATAACTGCCTTTCGCTCATAATTAATTCGCTGCTTAATAAGTTATTGGTCAGTTCTATTTTACCGATATACTTTTTAATTGTTACTTCAAGTTGATCTAACCAAATTTGATCAGTACTTAATGGTTCCTTACCGGCTTGATTAGCATAGAAAGATTTGCGTTTCTGATCATCTGAATCCAGCGCATTCAATATTCTCCAATATTCATCAAGTTTCTTTTTATAGATGACTTTAGCAATGGCGAAAACCATTTTGTCTCGTTTTATTGGCATGGAGGTCCATGATAGCCATATAATGTCGCCGCTTTTTGTAATGTAACGATTTTCAAAATTAATAAGTGGCTGGCCTTTCGTTATATTTTGCCTGTTTTTTGATGTTATTTCCTGGTCATCGGGATGAACAAAGGAATTAATTGGTCTTGCAAATAATTCCTGATCACTATAACCTAATGTTTTTGAAACCGCCGGATTTATTTTTTTGAAATAGCCATCATAACCTGCTATGCAAAGCAGATCGGGTGATAAATCAAAAAAGTATTCTAAATCAAATAAGGTATCAATACTCACTATATCCACGAGAAATTACTTTGCTGATCTCAAATATGATCATAAATTTTTAAGTTAAAGCGACTTTAAAATTAAAGGTTCTAATTGTTTCAATAATCAACTGTTGTTGTAACCGTTAATTTGGCAGTCTAGTTTAGTATTTTGGCAGTTTTGTTCGCTTTTTAAGCCTGATTTTTGACTAAAATTAAGCTTTTCATATTCTACAAAGTTCCCAACAATGCATTTACTTATGAAGATGAACTCACGCTTATCATAAAATAATGCAACATCTAAAACTGTATCAAATTAACATTCTTATCGTCAAAGACTTATGGCAAAATTCTATACCCTAAAAAGTACAATAATTCTTTTTTTTGCATTATATACATCAGTGGGGTGGGCTCATGTTCCAGGCGTTCATCATCCCAACGTTTCAAGTGGTACAGTAACTGGAACTTCTATATTTAAGGCTTCTCATAAAAATAGTAAACGCTACAGCAATCTGGCGGCGAATGCATCCCCAATAATCACTAGTTTCAGCCCTTCCAGCGGTCCTGTAGGTACATCGGTGACCATAAATGGTACAAATTTTAATTCAACGAAAGCCAGTAATATGGTGTTTTTCGGGGCCACAAGGGCCACAGTAACGGGTGCTACCGAAAGTAGCTTAACCGTGACGGTTCCTGTGGGAGCCACTTTCCAGCCCATATCCGTATTGAATAGCAACACCCAGTTAACGGGTTATTCCGCTATGCCTTTTATCGTTACGTTTAGCCCGAATAACAGCACAATTACAAAGGCCAATTTCGCCTCTAAACAGGATCTCTATCCTGCCAACACTTCAACCGCTCAGTACATGGTAACGAGTGACCTTGACGGCGACGGTAAAGCCGACGTGGTTTCGGCTAATAGTGATACTGGCACCAATACGGTAACCATTTTTCGCAATATTGCAAACAGCGGTACAATTACCTCGGCTTCATTTGCTGACAAAATTGAACGACCGATAGATGGCGCTCCTGCTGGCCTGGCGGTAAGCGACCTTGATGGTGATGGCAAGCCCGAGCTGGTTGTGCTGGAGGCTTCCGGTAAGGTATCCATTTTTCTTAATACCTCGACCAGTGGTGTTATTTCCTTTGCCCCAAAAGTAGACTACAGTATGCTCAATGGCGTTAGTATCACCGTTGGCGACCTTGACAATGACGGCAGGCCCGAAGTTGTTGTAAGTAACCGTAGAGACGGAAAGGTGTTTGTTTTTCGGAATACTTCAACCACCGGCAACATTAGCTTTGCCGATGCGATAGCTGCCGCAACCTTTACTACCGGCGGCCCTGAAAATGTAGCAATAGGGGATCTTAACGGAGATGGAAAAGCAGACATGACAGTGGCTAATAAAGTGAGCGGGTTAGTCGCTGTTTTTCCGAATATTTCTACAACTGGTAATATTGTTTTTGGTACTGCAATTTCCTTAACTCCAGGCACTAAGCCTGTAAAGGCGGCACTCGGAGATTTTAATGCCGATGGTAAACCCGACCTAGCCGTTGCTAACTCGACCAGTAGTACGGTATCTGTTTTTGAAAATACTTCATCCATTGGCACTATTTCCTTTGCTGCAAAAGTAGACTTAGCTGCAGATAACAAGGTGACCACGGTAGCAATTACCGATCTCGACGGGGATGGCAAACTTGACATCGTGACTGTGGCGGTTAACAGTGACGGTAGGGTATCCGTTTTTCGCAATACCAATAGTAGCGGTGCAATTTCTGTTGCTTCCTTTGCAGCTAAAAGCCTCCTTACTGAGGTATTTCAGGACGTAACTATCGGTGATATTGACGGTGATGGACGGCCGGATCTGGCTGGAACTAACTTAAAGATAGTATCTATTTTTCGCTATAATCCTTTTATCACCAAAGTGAGTGCTTCACTCAGCGACAAAACGCTTGCGGGTATCGATTCTGAGATTACCGCAGATCCGGTTCCTTCGGCAACCGGCTATCGCTTTCGGGTTACCCAAGGCGCTAATGTGCAAACTATTGATGTTCAAACCAACTCCTTCAAGCTCACCGAGCTTGCTAGTTATGCCTACAGCACCAGTTATAGCATAGATGTTCAAGTTCAGGTAGGTGGAATCTGGAGCGATTATGGAACAATAAGCGTGTTAAACACCCCCGAACCTTTGACTCAGATAAGCGATGTATTCCGCGGAAAAATGTTGGATAATATCGATGATCCGATTACCGCAGATCCGCTTCCTCTTGCAACCGGCTATCGCTTCCGTGTTATCAAGGGCGTGGATATGCAAATCCTTGATGCACAAACTAATTCGTTCAGGCTTACCCAGCTGGCCAGTTATGATTATAGTTCCAGTTATACTATAGACGTTCAGGCTCAGGTAGGCGGAATTTGGGGTAATTATGGCGCAGCATACCTGGTAAACAGTGAGGCGCCTACGACCCAGATAAGTGAATCATTCAGCGGAAAAATATTGGCAAATACAGATTCTGTGATCACTGCAGACCCGGTTCCTTTAGCAACCGGCTATCGTTTTCGGGTTACCGAGGGTGCTGCTGTACAAATGCTTGACGTCCCGACAAATTCCTTCAAGCTCATCCAGCTTCCCAATTATGCATATAATACCAAATATAGTATGGATGTTGCGGTTAAGACAGGCGCAACCTTAAATGCATTTGGCGCGGCAATTTTGGTAACAACACCTGCTGTACCCGTAACCCAGATAGCGGCAGTGTTCTGTGGAACAGTGTTAACGGATTTAGCCGGCGCGGTCCGTTCAGACGGGATACCCCTGGCAACGGCGTACCGTTTCCGAGTAAAACAAGGCAACAGCCCCGCACAGATCATCGAAGAAGCAATCGCACAAACGTTACTGTACAAAACAACTTTTTATGCTTACAATACGACTTATACCGTAGATGTTTCAGCAAACGTGAACGGCATCTGGAGTGAATATGGGGCAGCATGTAATGTCACAACATTGGCTGCACCTCTAACTCAGGTATCGTTAATCAACTGCGGAAAACTTTTAACGACCAATGATTCGCAGATTAGTATCGATTATGTGCCTACCGCAACGGCTTATCGGCTCAGGATAACCACAAATAACCAAACAGATTCCCTGGATGTGCCAACAAATTTCGCCAGGCTAGCCGCCATGCCCTCTTATGAATTCAATACCACATACAGCATCCGGGTTGCTGCTTTTGTGAATGGGATATGGACCCCTTATGGGCCATCATGTAATGTAACTACCCCAGTGCTTGTACCTCAGATATCCACAGAAATGTGCGGAACGGTTTTAACGACGATAGACGGAGAGATTCACGAGGATCTTATTCCTGCAACATCTTTTAGGTTCAAAGTAACGCAAGGTGTCAATACGATTACCTTAGAATCAAACGTGGGATCTATTCGGCTTAGTTCCATACCATTTTATGCTTACAATACCGTATATAGCGTCGAGGTTGCCGTGCAGAGAAATGGAACCTGGACTGCTTTCGGACCAGCATGTAACGTCACAACAATGACTACACCTCTAACTCAGGTATCGTTAATCAACTGCGGAAAACTTTTAACGACCAATGATTCGCAGATTAGTATCGATTATGTGCCTACCGCAACGGCTTACCGGCTCAGGATAACCACAAATAACCAAACAGATTCCCTGGATGTGCCAACAAATTTCGCCAGGCTCGCCGCCATGCCCTCTTATGAGTTCAATACCACATACAGCATCCGGGTTGCTGCTTTTGTGAATGGGATATGGACCCCTTATGGGCCATCATGTAATGTAACTACCCCAGTGCTTGTACCTCAGATATCCACAGAAATGTGCGGAACGGTTTTAACGACGATAGACGGAGAGATTCACGAGGATCTTATTCCTGCAACATCTTTTAGGTTCAAAGTAAAGCAAGGTGTCAATACGATTACCTTAGAATCAAACGTGGGATCTATTCGGCTTAGTTCCGTACCATTTTATGCTTACAATACCGTATATAGCGTCGAGGTTGCCGTGCAGAGAAATGGAACATGGACTGCTTTCGGACCAGCATGTAACGTCACAACAATGACTACACCTGTTACCCGGTTAGCAATAAATGTCTGTGGAACAGTTTTGAATACGACCGGAGATGTTCATGCAGATAACGTTCCTACGGCAAGCGCCTACCGTTTCCGCGTCAGGGAAGGTAGTAATGAACAGATTCTTACCTCGCCAACCGCATCCGCCAAATTGATCAGTCTGCCTGTTTATACCTTCAATACCATTTATACTATTGATGTAAGTGCCGAAGTAGCCGGAATCTGGACGCCTTACGGAGCAAGCTGTACTATAACCACGGCTGCACCTTTAACCAATCCGAATCTTTCTTCACTAACTTTAAGTACAGGAATGTTGAACCCGGTATTTAATACGGAAACATTAGAATATACAGCAGCAGTGAGTAATGCGACAAGTTCCATCACCCTCAGCCCACATGTGTCAGATAATACGGCCACAGTAAAAGTGAGCGGTAAAAGCGTTACCAGCGGATCTGCTTCGGAAAACATCAACCTGTCGGTAGGAGTAAACCCCATCACCACAGTTGTAACAGCGCAGGACGGGACAACGACTAAATCCTATACCGTAACAGTAACCAGAGATAAAGCAGCGCAAGTTATAACCTTCAACACCTTAACGGCAAAAACGTACGGAAATCTCGATTTCAATCCGGGAGCAACAAGCAATAACACCGGAATACCGATTACTTATACCAGCATGAACCCAGCGGTAGCGACTGTAGTTGGTGGACAAATACATATAGTAGGCGCAGGTACTTCTATCATTACGGCTTCACAAGTTGGCGATCTAACACATTATGCTGCAACAGATATGCAGCAGACACTTACTGTAAATCCGTATGCAATAACGGTAACTGCCGACGCAAAAAGTAAAACTTACAGTGATGCTGAACCGGCACTGAGTTACGCGATTACTTCCGGAACGCTGGTCGGTACGGATGCTTTTACAGGTACTTTAGTCCGCGATGCGGGAGAAGAGGTAAATACTTACGCCATTACGCAGGGAACACTTGAATTGAACGACAACTACACTTTAACTTATGTTGGTGCTAATTTAACCATCGGACAGAAAATAATTACAGTTACAGCGGCAGCGAAAAGCAAAACTTACGGTGATGCCGATCCTGCATTAACTTATGCCTTTGCTCCGGCATTAAGCACAGGGGATAGTTTTAGCGGCAGCTTGAGCCGGTTACTAGGTGAAAACGCTGGTGCTTATACAATCAATTTGGGAACACTTGCATTGAACAGTAATTATACTTTAACTTATATCGGTGCTGATTTATCCATCGGACAGAAAATAATTACAGTTACTGCGGCAGCGAAAAGCAAAACCTATGGTGATGCAGATCCTGCATTAACTTATGCCTTTGCTCCGGCATTAACCACAGGGGATAGTTTCAGCGGCAGCTTAAGCCGGTTAACGGGTGAAAACGTTGGTACTTATGCGATCAACCAGGGTACATTAGCCCTGAACAGTAATTATACTTTAACTTATACCGGTGCTGATTTATCCATCGGACAGAAAATAATTACAGTTACTGCGGCAGCGAAAAGCAAAACCTATGGTGATGCCGATCCTGCACTAACATATGCCTTTGTTCCGGCATTAACCAAAGGGGATAGTTTCAGCGGCAGCTTAAGCCGGTTAACGGGTGAAAACGTTGGGACTTATGCAATCAATTTGGGAACACTTGCATTGAACAGTAATTATACTTTAACTTATGCCGGTGCTGATTTATCCATCGGACAGAAAACCATTTCGGTAACTGCGGCAGCGAAAAGCAAAACCTATGGTGATGCCGATCCTGCATTAACTTATGCCTTTGCTCCGGCATTAACCACAGCGGATAGTTTTAGCGGCAGCTTAAGCCGGTTAACGGGTGAAAACGCTGGTACTTATGCGATCAACCAGGGTACATTAGCCCTGAACAGTAATTATACTTTAACTTATACCGGTGCTGATTTATCCATCGGACAGAAAATAATTACAGTTACTGCGGCAGCGAAAAGCAAAACCTATGGTGATGCCGATCCTGCACTAACATATGCCTTTGCTCCGGCATTAACCAAAGGGGATAGTTTCAGCGGCAGCTTGAGCCGGCTACCGGGTGAAAACGTTGGTACTTATGCAATCAATTTGGGAACACTTGCATTGAACAGTAATTATACTTTAACTTATGCCGGTGCTGATTTATCCATCGAACAGAAAATAATTACAGTAACTGCTAGCAACGCGGTAATGTGTCAATCAGATGGTTTTCCAACATTCGCTGTAACCTACGCCGGTTTCACGGCCGGCGATACAGAAAGCTCATTAAGTACTAAACCGACGGTTAGTACGACGGCAAACAGAAATGTTGCCGGTAACTTTGTGCTTGTACCAGCTGCCGGGGTTTCAAACAATTACAGTTTTGTATACCTAAACGGCACTTTAACAATCAATGCAATTCCATCAGTACGTATTGTAAGCAATAAAGGAACGGAAATTAGCAAAGGTGAAACAGCAGTATTAACGTCCAGTGGAGGAACGACTTATAGCTGGTCTACAACAAGTGGCATCATCAGCGGACAAAATACGGCTCCGCTTACGGTTCGTCCGGCACAAACGACTACATATACAGTTCGGGTAACCAATTCCAGCGGATGTAGCAGCTCAGAATCTTTCACCATTAAAGTAGCTGAAGATTATAAATTGATTGCGAGTAACATTTTAACACCAAATGGTGATGGCGTAAATGATACCTGGATTGTTCAGAACATCGATATGTATCCGAACAATGAAGTTCGCATATTTGACCGCAATGGCAGAGAAATGTACAGTAAGAAAACCTATGATAGTAGCTGGAATGGAACCATTGGGGGAAATGACCTTGCTGAAGGCACTTACTATTACGTCATTACCTATGGTCCAAATAAACTTGTTCAAAAGGGATTTATTACAATTATCAGAAACCGTTAAGAAAATGAAAAGTATTAAAACAACAATTTGGATACTGGCTGCTCTTATCGGTGTTTCGAACGTAAGGGCTCAAACAAGTCCTCTATTAAACCAGTATTTTAACAATACTTACCTTGCTAACCCAGCCATGGCCGGGCTGGCAGAAGGCGGAAAAGCAGATCTGACGTTCCGCTCGCAATGGAATGATATTCCAGGTGCCCCATTGGTACAAAATCTAACTGCAACTTATGGATGGGAAAAGGTAGGCTTAGGAATAAATATGAATCTTGATAAGGCCGGCCTGCAAAGGCAAACCCGAATTCTGGCTACTTATGCTTACCACCTTCCACTTAATGAATCTGCAAAGATACATTTTGGTTTATCTGCTGGTTTTATGAATCAAAGGATAGACATGCAGGCCCTGATAGGAAACCAGAATGACGGCCAGGTTGGCGCTTATAATAGCGACCACAGAACTTATTTTGACGGGGATTTTGGTATTGGGATAACTTCAACAAATTTCAATGTGGATTTTGCCTTGGTAAATCTTAAAAATTATTTCAAGAAAGATAATTTTAAACTGATCAACACACCTGTAATTTATGCTTCTACCGGATATAATTTTCAACTGGGTGAAACTCAGTTACAACCTAAAGTTGCTTATCGGTCTTTTAAAGATATAGCAGGTATTGTTGATGTCGGCGCGCAATTTGGAATGGCCAATCAGCAGCTGCTTTTTACAGCGATGTATCATACCAGCAAGGCTTCAAGCTTTGGAGTTGGGTTGCACTATAAAAGGAAATACAATATTAATACCTCCTATAACACCCAAACTGGTTCTTTAGGTGATTATACCGCTGGTAGTTTTGAGATTAACCTCGGCATTAACTGGTAAACCACTCAACACTTTTAAAACGACAGGTGCTTTTCAGGTACCTGTCGTTTTTGGTTAAGAGGAAATTTAAAACCAGGGTTTCCCTTTCTGTAAAATCCATTATTTTCTCAAGCAATGGCGAGTGATAATTTTGATTTGCGTACTGACTGTTTTTCCAGGTTGTTGCTGTTCTGCTAGCGCCACCATCAAATACATTGGCAAGCTATCTCGAAGCAGCTTGCAGTTTGAGAAAATATTCAACTAAATGGAATAGATGATTAAGGTGTAACCACTTTTGCGAACAAATCGTAAGATGATTTTATAAAATTACTGACATATTTTACGGTTGTAATATTCTGCTTTTTGAACTCTTGTTTTTATAGTCACCAGACGCAAAGCACCAGGTAGAAAGATAATGGAAAGCAAAACCGTTGTAGGCTGCTAACCCTGTCCGTAGAGTTAAGCATAGCGCCTCTATGGATAGAAGAATGAAATTGAATTGAATTTCCAACTCAATAAAATGAACCACAGGCTCTTTTCTCTCACTTCAATCCGTAAAGTCCTTTGAAACTCTACTTACAGACATCTATATTTCGAATTTATTGGCTTTGTTTTGACTACTGTTCACCATTTCAGTCTAATGAATCTCTACTAGTGAAAGCCCACTTCACTACCCAGGGGTTTTCACTATGGTATATACGGAAATCCAATTTGGCTTCTAAACACTACAGTTCATCAGGCTTAGACCCGATCCTCTTCCGTTTGGGGACAGGTTCCTCCTTTAGCGCTAACAGTTCATCTAGATATTGAAAAACAATTTCCATGTTCGGTTCCAGATTTAAACCGATTAAATCCCTCGGCGATAGCTTAATAATCATTAAATTTGGATAATGGATAAACGAGGAAAGAATGACACCATCTCAACAGAAATAAATTTGTTGTAAATCATTGGTTGTCTTTGTTTTATTGGTTTGATGGAAAGGGTTTTAATGAATTGGTTTCCAATCAACAGTTAAATAGTTAATTTCAGCTTTCATTCAGTTTAATACCTTTTGTTTGGCATCCAGCAGACACGTAACATGGTAGGAGAAGAAAACTATTCCTCTTCTCCTACCTGGACATTGAACTGGTTCTACTCATTCTTTCAAACTATAATATGGCGAAATTCGTTAATTTTAATTTTCTTTCCTCTCAAGCTAAATATGGCAAAACCAGCTTTTGGTTAGCGCTCATTGGCAACCCAGCCCGGTTTTCTTTGGAAAGGAGGGTATTTCACTCCGTTAGTATTGGCCTGATCGCGGCATCGATGATTTATGCACCCTACAATTTGATTGCAGGTCTATATGTAGGGTCTGTTTCTGCGCTATTCATCAGTCTATTCTTCATTTACCAGTATTATTATTCCAGGTTCCAGGATAAGCCACACAACAACACAATTTTCGGGTTAATGGGATTGTTGGTTTTTGGACTAAATTATTTTGCAATTGCTGGCATTAACGGCTCAACCGACATAATCTGGCCAGCCTATTTGTTGGTTTTGCTGGTCATTTCGCCTTATCGACAGCACCTAAAGTGGTTGGTCATTTATTTGTTGTGGTTTTTCGCTTTGCATGCCATTGGCTATTATTATCCTGAATTTATAAAATATCCCTTCACTGAGGGTAAAGGGCAACTTATAGATCGAATGACTGCTTTTCCATTGCCCGTGTTCGTTATCTATATCGTTGTCAGGTTTATCAGGCGCAGTTATGATTTAGAACGCGTGGACGCCCAACAAAAGACAATTGCAATAGAAAGCAGCAAAGAGCAAATCTTGCGACAGAAAGACGAGCTGGAACAGCGCAGTTTGGAGAAAGACAATTTGATGTCCATCATATCCCATGATGTGAGGGCACCTTTAGTCAGTATTCAAGGTTACCTTAGTCTGTTAAATAAAAACGTGCTGGGTGCTGAAGAGCGGCATGCGATCGAGAAATCTTTGGAGAGTGCCACCAGCCATACCATCACTATGCTTTCTGATTTGTTGAACTGGTCTAAATCTCAGATGGGCGGATCTGTTGTGCAGCTGGAGTCAGTAAATGTATTGGATGTTCTAGAAAGTACCATAGAAATGGCACGTGTTTATGCCCTGAAGAAAGACATTATACTTGCTAATGCTCTCCCTTTGCAGCTGATGGTAGTGGCCGATATAGATATGCTGCAAATCGTCGTGCGCAACCTGATCAGCAATGCGGTAAAATTTACGGCAAACGGTGGTATAATCAAGGTAGAAGCCCATATTGTCAACCATGGATGTGAAATCACGATAATTGATAATGGGAGAGGGATCGCACCGAGCGATCAGGAAAATATTTTTTCGATCAAAGCAGTACCTACCTACGGTACAAATAATGAAAAGGGAGTTGGACTGGGACTAGTTCTATGCAAGGAGTTTATAGAACGAATGGGTGGTAAAATCGGTTTTGAAAGTATTTTGAACAAAGGCTCCAAATTTTTCATTTCCCTGCCCTTGGCGGAGAGAATCTGAGCGCAGGTAGATATCACAGAAGTGATATTTATACAGGGGGATTTAGTAATATTTTTTAATGCAAAATGCCTCAATTTTCATTGAGGCATCTCGTGATCCCGCTGGGATTCGAACCCAGGACCACTACATTAAAAGTGTAATGCTCTACCAGCTGAGCTACGGAATCATTTCCCTTTGTTTAAGGAGGTGCAAATATAGGAATTTAATTCAATTCACAATATTTTTTTAAAAAAAAATTAAAACAAACTTAATCTTTGCCCATAATACCGCTTTAAACATCTTTAGATAGTTATAAGCAGTAGTTATTAACTAATAATTATTCCCGCCCATAGGCTTCGATAATTTTTTTAAAAATAGCGGTGTTTGGATAAACTCCAATAAAATTTCCAGAACCTGGACCATATGCAAAAACTGGCACCATAATGTTTGTATGATCATCGGTACTAAAGTTTCCACGTACGATGCCTTTTTTATATGATGCATCCAAAAGCGATAGCCCGCCAGTTTCGTGATCGGCCGTAACAATTACCAAAGTCTCCCCATTCGCATCAGCAAACTTTAACGCTTCACCTAAAAGTCTATCAAAATCGTGTTGTTCGGTTACCGCAATAGGCAAATTATTTGCATGCCCGCCGTAATCTATCTGTGCACCTTCTGCCATAATAAAGAAGCCTTTTTGGTTTTTCGACAAAATAGAAATGGTTTTAAGTAATGATGTTTTAAGCATTTCGCCCCTACCAGCAATAATACTTCTTGTCGCAGAGTCATCTAAAAGCACAACTTGTTTACCTGCTCCTGATGAAGTAAAATCGGATAGATTCGTTTTAATTTGATAGCCTTTATGTTCTAACTTCTTTATCAGATCAATATTCTTTCCCTCCATGAAACTTTTACGGCGTGAACCAACAAGAATATCGATAGGGCTGTTGAGAAAATCGGCAGCAATTTCCTGCGACATCGTTCTTTCAATTTGGTGCGCATAAAAAGCAGCTGGAGTTGCATCTGTAATATCGCCGCTACTGATAATGCCACTTTTAACACCAAATTTAGACATACGATCTGGAATGGAAGTTAATGACTGACCACTTGCATCAACACCAATATAACGATTATTCGTTTTTTGTCCAGTTGCCATTGCTGTTCCACCAGCTGCAGAATCTGTAAAGTCAGAATTTAAAGCCTCAGTTCTCGAAAAACCAATGTGCTTAATGTTTACGATGTTCGATTGCCCAAAATTTGCCGTTAAACCAGCCTGAATTTGTGCCAGCCCCATACCATCACCAATCAGAAGGATAACATTTTTTACCTTTTTTTGTAAACCATCATTTTTGTATGTAGGCTGATAAGGTTGATATCCATTTGGGTTGATAAACTCTAATTTGCTTCTGTTTTTATAGAAACCACTTAATGCCGTCGGATGATCGGTTCCAATCCAATCAACACCCATTTGTTCCAATTCTTTCCAACTATTCGGACTGTCTTTGGTTGCCCAAAACCGAAATGGTTTACCTGCTTTATGCGCCTCGGCGATTAAAGCTTTCATTTTTTCTAAATCAGGAGGTGTTGGTGTACCTTTTCCATTCCAAACAGAATATTTAGTAAGATCATCGCTAATCATCCCTACATGCTTCAGCTGCTCGGATGTATAATTTCTACCAGGCCGACCATCAAAATAAACAAAGGCTGGATAGTCGTTAAATTTATCAACAGGTGGGATGTTTCCGCTTACCAAAAGTTTTATAGCTGATGGATTTTTATCATGGTCGAAAACCAGTTCATAATCCTTAAGTTGCTTTAATAACGTGGCTAAAACATTTTGGTAATCATCTTTTATATCGATAACCAATTGAAGTTTTAGCTGTGGATTTGAATAAGCATGATTCCCGTTTTCCTTAAAAAAGGCGACCAAAGGCTCTAGATAAAGTTTTTTTAATGTTTTCCCAGACTCTATTTCTTTACTCTCATGCGCTACAAATAATTCTCCATCACGATAAAATACATCGGCTTCGATCGAACCCATACCTGCATAATAAGCCTCCAGCAAAGGGATTTGTTGCTTATAATCGTTATGACTATGGCCGTTATTGGCAGTCAGTTTCTGCTGTGCAGAAACCGACTGAATGCCAAAGCCTATAAATAACAACCAAATAAATTTAGTCTTTTTTACCATCCTGGATTTTGTTTTATTACGCCCGAACTATTATCAATCTCTCTTTGCGGAACCGCCCAAACATCATGCACTTGTGGATTGAAAGTTCTTGCTGGCCAGATTACAGCGCCATCATAATCATGCAATGGTTTGGCATAGGTTGTTTCCGCGTCTCCCCATCTTACTAAATCGCGATGGCGATCGGCCCATTCACCAGCCAACTCATTACGGCGTTCACGTTTTAAATCGGTCAACGTCATCCCGGTTTTTGAAACTAACCCTGCTCTAACTCTAATTTTATTCAATTCTGTATCGCCACCACCTGCACCATTTAAATTAATGGCGGCTTCTGCTTTAATTAAAAGCACTTCTGCAAAACGCATCAAAGGCATATTCAAGTCAGTAGTACCATTATCTCCGTTAGGATTTACGTGAGTTGGGATTGGATTTGCATAAGAAAACGGTTCCATATATTTTTTAAACTGATAATTTGATGTGGCACCTGCATCTTTAGTAAAACTGCGTTCAGCACCAAAGAACATAAACTTATCTCCAGGTTTTAAAATGGTAGCATCTCTACGTAAATCGCCAGTTTCGTAAGAATCAAAAAGTTCTTTAGTTGGCAAATAATAACCCCACCCGTTATAAATCCCCCAGGCTTTGTTAGTTAACATTACGCCTGGCAATTTACTACCCCAACCTGTACCGCCACCATTAGGCGTACAAACTACCGACCAAATATACTCTTTAGACCAATTATTAGAGGCTTTGAAAACATCTACAAAATTACTCAACAAATTATGCTGACCCGAATTGATTACCATATCGGCATATTTAGCTGCATTCGCATAGTCTTTCTTGTACAAATAAACTTTTGATAGATAAGCCCAAGCAGCGGTTTTGTGCGCTTTGCCGTAATCGGTGGTTGCCATTGCAGTAAAGTTTGGAAGATTATCTGCTGCCTTTAAAAATAACGAGATAATATAATCGTAATTCTCTGTTACATTTTTGGCTCTTGGAATAGCAACTGAAGCATCAGACTCCGGCATTACAATCGGTATCCCTGCTTTATCATTACCATAATTTGCAGCAAGCTGAAAATAAACCAAACCCGCATTAAAGTACGCATCGCCAATTATTTGTTTTTTCAGATTATCATCCATCGCAATACCAGGAACATTGGAAATAATATCGTTCGCTCTCTTAATTATGGCGTAACGCATGCTCCACTGAGATTCGGTGTAGCCTCCGCCAATATAAGTACGGTTAAAATTTTTAATGTTATCGGCTTCAGGTTTGTTACGGCCAGTTACCATATCATCGCTGGCATTGATAAACCAGAACATGCCTCGGCCGTAAAAATCTTCTTCATTGTATTTTTCATACATACCAGCTTCAGCTTTAATAGCATCTTCTTTTGTTTTCCAAAAGTTTTGTGCAGATGGTGAGCCTTCTGGTACGATATCTAATTGTTTTGTGCATGAAGCAAAAACAGTTACTGCTAATATTGCAAGGTATTTTATATTCGTTTTCATTTTGTTATAGATTTAAAGATTAACACTTAGGCCAAGTATGAAGCTTCTTGCCTGTGGGTAACGACCAACATCAAGACCGTTATTATCCATGCCTATTTCTGGATCGAAACCTGAGTAATTAGTAATGGTAAATAAGTTGTTTGCAGTTGCATAAACTCTAATAGCGCCAGTTTTAAGTTTTCCTGTAAGAGATTTTGGTAAGCTATAACCTAAGGTTACGTTACGAATACGCAGGTAAGAACCATCTTCAATGTAGAAATCGGATGCATTAAAGTTTCCATTATTATCGCTTGTTGAAATAATCGGCACTTTTCCGTTAGGATTTTCTGGCGACCAGGCATCTAAAATACCAACCAACTTGTTGTAAGATGGGCCACTTGCACTATAAGTAGTTCTTTTAACAGCATTGAAAAGTTTATTACCTTGAACACCTTGCGCAAAAATATTGAAATCGAAGTTTTTATAGCTTGCATTAAAACTTAAGCCATAAGAAAAATCCGGATAAGCACTGCCTGCAAAATAGCGGTCTTTGCCATCAATCGAACCACTTCCGTCTAAGTCAATAAATTTAAAATCACCAGCTTTTGCATTTGGTTGAATTTTTTGTCCGTTTGCATTTTTATAATTATCTGCTTCAGCCTGACTTTGGAAAATACCATCTGTTTTTAAAACATAATAGCTGTATAAAGGCTGCCCAACTGTGATTGCTAATGGCGCTAATTCGTTTCTGAAATTCGTTCCAACGGCTATATTTGTTAAACCTGGCGCCAATTCCTGAACCTTATTGTTTAACTTGGTAAGTGTTGCATTTACAGAGTAAGTAAAAGCCGTATTTTTTGCACTGTTATAAGTTAACCCCAACTCTATACCTTTATCCTTCACAATACCCGCATTAATGGTTTGGGTATTTAATCCCGCCGTACCTGGCAACGATCGGGTTAAAATCATCTTATCCGTTTCCTTGATGAAATAATCGGCAACTAAACTCAATCGATCAAGTACCGTAACATCTAAACCGATATTGGTTTGCTTGCTTTCTGCCCAGGTAAGATTTTTATTTGCCAATATAGTTTGTACGTAACCATTTTGTAAAGTGGGGGTTTGCCCAAAGTAACTTTGTGTTGCACCAAGTAACGGATTTACAGCCGATGTGGATAGACTACCCAGATTACCAAGTATGCCGTAACTTCCTCTTAACTTTAATTCATTTAACCAGTTTGCCGATTTTAAGAATTCTTCTTTATTAATCGCCCAGCCTGCAGAAATTGAACCATAATTTCTAAATCTGTTTTCCTTTGATAACATTGAAGAACCATCTCGTCTGCCAATTAAGGATAAAAGATATTTTTCCTTGTAATTATAGTTGGCTCTTAAGAAAACAGAAGAAATTGCCTTTGCATCGTAATAACTTGATGATGGCTGTATGATTGTGGCATTAGTTAAATACCTGTATTGATGAGATTCATCATCAAAACCCGATCCTGATGCGTAAAGACCATTACTCGTTGTTTTTTGATACGTATAACCACCAGTAAAATCGAGTTGGTGAGCACCAAAATTGGTATGATAGTTAACTACTTGCTCGGCCAAAATATCGTTCGAAGCATCCGACCGTTGAACCAAACTATTACTTAATACAGGCTTGCCGACTTCTGGTCTTTTCGGTGTGAAACTTTTGAACTGTGAGTTTGACTTGGTAATGCTTAAATTAGATTTAAAGGTTAAACCTTTAGCCAATTGAAGGGTTGCATAAGGATTAACAACTAAAACATTTAAGGGGTTATTAATATCAATACGTTGTAATTCGGCAACAGGGTTAACAATATCTCCGTAATCGCCAGCATACTGACCTCCAGGCAAGCCCGCAAAACTTCCATTAGCGTCATAAGGCGTACCATTTGTTGGATAATAAATTGCGGATAAAAGTGCTCCAGTGTAATCGCTACTTGTATTTGCACCATTTCCGTTTGTGCTGCTGTACGATAAATTTTCGCCAACCTTTAACCATGGAGTAAGCTCGTGCTCAGAATTAATTCTGAAATTATACCGCTTGGTTTTAGTATTCAGAACAATGCCTTCTGCATCACGGTAGTTAAAACTTAAGTAAAAGTTCGATTTCTCACTTCCTCCATTTACGGCAGCATTGTAATCCTGCAACATTCCATCTCTAAAAACTTCGTCCATCCAATTGGTTCGGGTAACCTGCCCATCAGGATATTTAGTTAGATCAAAAGCAGGTAAAATCGTTGTTCCGCCATTTTTCGCGGCAGTTGCCGCAACCTGAGCACGCTGTACTGCGTTAAGTGCCTCCAACTTTTTCCAGACAGATTGCTGACCTATCTTACCATCGAAAGTAATTTGCATTTTTCCTTTTTTTCCTTTTTTGGTTGTAATTAAAATTACACCACCCGAGGCACGAGCGCCATAAATTGCTGCCGCAGCATCTTTTAATACCGAGATAGATTCAATATCGTTAGGATTTAGCTGTGGCGTGCCTAAGAAAATAGAACCATCGATTACATAAAGAACGCTTTCGCCATTTATACCGCCTGCACCTCTAATGTTGATTCGTGGGGTAGACGTAGGGTCGCCGCCTTCATTGGTAACAATTGCACCAGGAGATTTTCCTGCCAAAACTTCGCCCACACTATTCACCGATCTTGATGATAATTTATCAAGTGAAACTAAACTTACTGCTCCCGTTAAAGTTTCCTTTTTCTGCGTGCCATAACCAACCACAATTACTTCAGCCAACATGGCTCTTTCCTCGCTTAGTACAATATTGATTATCTGGTTATCATTAACTGCAATTTCTTTTGTACGATAACCAATCATCGAAAAAGAAAGCACCGTTTGTGCGCCAACTTTAATTCTGAATGCACCATTAGCATCAGTGATTGTTCCTGTTTGCGTACCAATTACCTTAACAGATACACCAGGCAACGCCAAACCTGTAGAATCTTTAACCGTACCGGTTACAATCCTGTCGGGCTTGTTAAAGGTTGCATTATTTAATATTACATAATCGTCCTTTTCTACAACACTGAGGCCCAATTTATCTAATAAAGAGCGAACGGGTTCCCTCTTAAATTCTCCACTTACATAAATGTTTTTTTCTTGAAGAAGATCAGGATTGTAAACGAAATTAAGACCTGAAATGCCTTCGATTTCGCGAACAATATCACTAAGTTTGGTACCCTTACTTATTTTAATGCTAACCTTGCTTTTCGCCAATCGTTGGGCCATGCCAGACGATGCGAGAAGGGAACTGCAGAATATGCAGATAATTGAAAATGTTAAACACGAATATTTCATGATTCGATAAGGAGATAGAGTCCTCTTGGACGAGGTTGTTTTCATTTGTTTGATTGCTTGTAATAATTAGTAAATTGTTGTGATTTGTCCTTTAAAAATTCACGCGGACAGGTTCTTTGAATGACTTAGCTGCTCATTATTTATATATTTTAAATGTTTTACGATTTTTATCTGAACTGAATTTTAAGTGGTGCAGACTGCAAATAATGTCAAGAATTTCATTAGGCTGCTGAGCACTATTAAAGGTTGCTGTACTCTTCAAGCTAGAGAGCGATTTATCTGAAAGCGAAATTTTAATACTGTACACATATTCGATCCGCTTAATTACCTGATCAAGGGTAGAGCCATTAAATTCTATTTTAACTGGAGTGATGAGCTTGTTTATATGAATTGAAGATTGCCCTGTAGTTTTACTGTATTGAAGAACTTCATCCTTGACTAGCTTACTAATGAGTTTACCATTGTTGCTTACCGCAACTCTACCTGTAGCAACAGCAACTTCTATTTCATTTTTTGCGATATCGGCACGGATTCTAAATGAAGTTCCTAAAACCTTAACATTTAAATTTGAAGGAAGCTCGACGTGGAAAGGCCTTTGCTCGTCATGGGCTATAGAGAAAAAGGCTTCGCCAGCCAAAAGCTTAATTTTACGGGAGTTTTTATCGAATTTGCCTGGGTAAGTTAGTTTAGCTAAGGGTTCTAGTGTAACCTCCGAGCCATCATTAAGGGTTATGTTTTTCCGCTCGCCTGCTTTTGTAAATACAATAGTTTGAGTTGAAGCCGTTTTGTACTGATCTTTTTGCTTCCACAATCCAAAACATATAAAGCCCACTATAGTAACCGCAGCTGCTATCTTGAACCAATAAGTAGCTGAAAAAGATTTTTTAATCACTTTTTTAGCTATAGCAAATCTAACGTTTCCTAAAATCTCCGCTCGGATTAAGAGTTTTCGTTCATCGGAAACTTCCTGGTTAGGGACATCCAATTGAGTATACCAATCCTCAACTTGTTTAACTTCGGCATTACTTGCCTTTCCATCCAAATATTTTTGCAGCAGCTGTTTTGCTTCTTCTTCCGTCATTTGAATACATGTCGTTTCAAAATGAAAATGGTACTAATGAAAGATGTTACGTATTTGTTAACTTTCTGTTAACGGATAAAAAAGGCTATAAACAGCACATAGGAGAGGTTTTTACGGAGTAATTTCGTTGCCGCAGTAATTTGGTTTTTAACCGTTTGTGCAGAAATGTTTAGTTCAGCGGCAATTTCTTTTATCGATTTATCTTGTTTTCGGCTCATCGAAATTATTAGCCGCATACGTTCTGGTAAACTTTGCAACGCATTTTCAACCTCTTTGGAAGTATCTCGTAGAATTAAAATTTCGTCGGCTGTGCTTACACGCTGCTGATTCATTAAAACTGCAAATTCTGCCTGATGACCTTCTTTAATAGCATTGGATCTGAAATAGTTAATCACCTTGTATTTTACAGCGCCATGCAAATATCCAGAGAGATTTCCCGTTAATTCTAAACTTTTCCGATTCTCCCACAACGAAATGAATATTTCCTGGGTAATGTCTTGAGCAACATCCTCATTACAAACTTTTTTAAACGCAGCATCAAATACCTTTTCCCAATAGATGCCGAATATTTGCTCCATTGCAAGGCTATCATCACGTTTTAAAGATGCAATTAGTAATTCGCTCAATGCTGTTTTTTTGATTAAGCAAAACTACTTCACCCATGTTCCTTTAATATTAATAAATCTTAAAGGCTAAAGTTTTTAGAGATGACTGCTTTTCAGGTTCGCAGCAATAAAGTCTAATCGAATACGGCTAATCGATCCCCAAGATGATGCTTTTTTAGAACTCCACAAAAAGCAAAAAAGCCTCAACTTTTTCAAGTTAAGGCTTTTGTTGCGGAATGGACGGGACTCGAACCCGCGACCTCCTGCGTGACAGGCAGGCATTCTAACCAGCTGAACTACCACTCCGTTTTGTTTACTTTTTAAAAGTTTAAACCTCTTTCCCCTTTCGAGGATGCAAATATAGAGACAATATCCTTATTTGCAAACTTTTTTTTAAAATAATTATAACACACTAATTCACAGCACCTTCTTGCATCTTCTCTGCATTCTCAGCGAACTGTAGTGCGTCAATTATTTCCTGAATCTCTCCATCCATGATTGTTGGAAGGTTATACATCGTCAATCCGATGCGGTGTTCAGTTACTCTTCCTTGCGGATAATTATAAGTTCTAATCTTAGCCGAACGATCTCCGGTTGATACCATTGTTTTACGTTTAGCTGCGATATCGCCATTTTTCTTTTGTAATTCGATGTCATACAACTTGCTACGCAGCATCTCCATTGCAATAACACGATTACCCAATTGTGACCGTTCCTGCTGGCATACAACAACAATTCCCGAAGGTTTGTGCGTAAGCTGAACTTTTGTTTCAACCTTGTTTACATTCTGTCCTCCAGCACCACCAGAACGCGAGGTTTGCAATTCTATATCTGCAGGGTTTATGTACAAATCTATTTCTTCTGCTTCTGGTAAAACCGCAACAGAAGCAGCTGATGTATGCACACGACCCTGAGTTTCGGTGTCAGGAACACGTTGTACGCGATGTACGCCACTTTCGTACTTTAACTGACCATAAACATCATCGCCGCTAACTTTCAAAATAACCTCTTTATAACCGCCCGCAGTACCTTCTGTTACATCAACTGTTTCAACTTTCCAGCCTTTGGTTTCAAAATAACGAGTATACATACGGTATAAATCGCCTGCAAATAATGCAGCCTCATCTCCACCGGTTCCTCCACGAATTTCGAATACAGCATTTTTAGCATCCTCTGGATCTTTAGGAATCAACATTAAGCGGATATTGCTCTCCATTTCTTCTTGTTGCTTTAACAACAAATCCAGCTCTTCTTTAGCCATCTCACGCATTTCAGCGTCTTTTTCAGCAGCCAAAATTTCCTTGTTGGCCTCAATATTACTCATTACATTTTTGTAGATTTTGTATTCATCTACAATTTTGCCTAAATCTTTATATTCTTTATTTAAAGCTGCAAACCTTTTCATATCCTGAATCACATCAGGATTACTCAATTGCTCCTCAACATCTTCCCAACGCAGCTTTATAGCCTCTAATTTTTCTAACATAGTATATTCGTATTGAAATTATCTACCTTTTGAAACCTGCTCAAATGATAAAGAGTGCAAAAATAAGGAAAAAAGCTGAATTAGTTTTTAGGAAGAATTTACGACATATTTTAAAGGTTTTGAAAATGAACGGTTAGTAGGCTGCCACAGTCCCACAAATATTGAAGTAAATACTTTTTTGTAAGAATTTGCTAAATAGCAGTAGAAGCTGATTGAAATAAAAGCGGAACTAATCTTTAAAATATTCGAGTTTCAAATCTACACCATCGAAAACGGCATAAGAGTTATAACTAAGCCATTCGCCAGTATTAACATAACGACTGCCATTACCTAGATCTAAATCGAGTGGCAAATGCCTATGCCCGTAAATAAAATAATCGAAATGCTCTTTTTGCAGAATCTCTTTTGAATATACGGCTAACCATTCGTAATCATCGCCAAAAAAGACTTCATCAGCGCCAGCTCTTTTCTTGCTGTTACCGCTCCATGCATTGGCTACACTAATACCCAAGTTAGGATGCAGCCTGGCAAACAACCATTGGCAAAGCTTACTTCTAAAAATTTTACGTAAAAACTTATATTTCCGGTCTCCCGGACCTAAACCATCGCCATGATGCAGATAAAACTTCTTATTAGAACGCTCGATAATCAGTTCATCCGAAATGATTTCCATACCAATTTCTTCAGTAAAATAATCGCGAACCCACATATCATGGTTGCCTTTAAAGAAATAGATTTTTATTCCAGAATCGGCCATTTGAGCTAATTTTCCTTGTAAACGAATGAAGCCCTTCGGAATTACCTTTTCATATTCGAACCAGAAATCGAAAATATCGCCCATTAAAAATAATTCGGCGCAATTTGGTTCTATAAAATTCAGCCAGCTTAAAATGCGCTTTTCACGGGCACGACTTTCCGCATAATTCGGCGCACCTAAATGAAAATCGGAAGCGAAATAAATATTCTTACTCATGTACAAACTCAAAGGTAATTTAAAAAAGCGGAAAGCTGAAAGACTAAAGTTGATAGCACAAGGAACAAGCACTAAAGTGTAATCCTAAAATCTGTGCAATTATGGCGAAGGATAACATACATTAGTAAATAAATCATTTAAAAAATGAAAAAGCAAATCATATTAAGCTTATTTGCGTTAAGTTTATTTGCCTGTAAACAAGGCAAAAAACCTGCAGAAAAAATTACATTAATGAACTACCCTGAAAGTAAAAAAGATTCGACAACCGATAATTATTTCGGCACAACCATTACAGATCCTTACCGTTGGCTTGAAAACGATACATCTGCAGAAACCAAAGAATGGGTTGACGCAGAAAATAAAGTTACGCAGCAATATCTTGAGCAAATCCCATATCGGGAAGATATTAAAAACCGTTTAACTGAAATCTGGAACTACCCAAAGGAAAGTGCTCCATTTAAAGCTGGTGAATATTATTTCTTTACTAAAAATGACGGCCTTCAAAACCAAAGCGTTTGGTTTGTAAAAAAAGGTTTAGAGGGTAAAGAAGAACTTTTTTTAGACCCCAATAAACTTTCTAATGATGGAACAGCATCGGTTTCATTACTTGGCTTTTCTAAAGATAAAAAATACATTGCCTATTCTATAGCGCAATCTGGTTCTGACTGGAGCAATATTTACGTTATGGAAGTGGCTAGCAAAACTAAACTAGCCGATGAACTAAGGTGGACAAAATTTTCTGGTGCAGCCTGGAAAGGTGATGGCTTTTATTACAGCCGATACGATGAACCTGTAAAGGGAATGGAACTTTCGGCAGCTAACCAATTTCAGAAAGTTTATTTTCATAAGCTGGGCGAGGCACAAACTGCAGATAAATTAATTTTTGAAGATAAAACAAATCCTAACCTGTATTTCGGGGCCGATGTAACTGAAGACGAACGTTTCCTGATTTTATACGCAAGCGCCGGAACTTCAGGCAACGCTTTGTTTTATCAGGATTTAACAGAAGTTGACAGTAAAATTTCTTTACTGGTTAAAGGCTTTGAAAATAACCATAGCGTAATTAATAATATCGAGGGCAAAATTTTGCTTAATACCGATTTAAATGCACCAAACAAACAAGTTGTTTTGGTAGACCCAAAAAATTCAGATCCTAAAAACTGGCAGAAAATTATCCCCGAATCGATGCTGGCTTTAGAAGGCGCAAGTTCTGGTGGCGGCTTTCTGTGGGCTTCTTATCTGAAAGATGCTAGCACTAACCTTATTCAGTTTGATGTAACTGGAAAGAAAATAAAAGAAGTTAAGCTGCCCGATATTGGCACGCTTAGTGGTTTTGGCGGTTATAAAGATGACAAGGAATTTTTTTATTCGTTTACAAACTTTACTACACCTGGCACAATTTATCGCTATAATATAGAACAAGGAGAGTCTATGCTCTATAAAAAATCAGCACTAAAATTTAGCACAAAAAATTTTGAAACGAAGCAGGTCTTTTATTCTTCTAAAGATGGAACAAAAGTTCCGATGTTTATCGTTCATAAAAAAGGAATAAAACTTGATGGAAACAACCCGGTATTTCTATATGCTTATGGTGGTTTTCAAATTTCTTTAACGCCTGCTTTTAGTTTATCGAGAATGCTGTTTTTAGAGCATGGAGGTATTTACGTTCAGCCAAGCTTACGTGGTGGAAGTGAATATGGAGAAGCCTGGCATAAAGCAGGAATGCTTGAAAAGAAACAAAATGTTTTCGATGATTTTATAGGTGCTGCAGAATATCTGATAAAGGAAAAATACACTAATCCAGCTAAAATAGCCATTTCAGGAGGTTCAAACGGGGGTCTTTTGGTTGGCGCTTGTATGACCCAACGACCTGAACTTTTTAAAGTAGCGCTACCAGCCGTTGGCGTTTTAGATATGTTGCGTTACCATAAATTTACCGTAGGATGGGGCTGGGCTGTGGAATACGGCACAAGTGATAAAAAAGCAGATTTCGATTACCTAATTAAATATTCTCCCTTACATAATATTAAAGCAGGTGTAAATTATCCAGCAACGCTGATAACGACAGCGGACCATGATGACAGAGTTGTACCCGCACATTCATTTAAGTTTGCAGCAACTTTGCAGGAAAAATATAAAGGAGAAAACCCAATGTTAATTAGAATTGAGAAAAAAGCAGGACATGGTGCGGGCAAACCTACTAAAAAGCTTATAGAAGAATCGACGGATATATGGAGTTTTGTTTTCCAGAATTTAGAGATGAATTGGTAAAATATTAATGTCAAATTCTGAAATAGGTTTGGCATAAATTTAATTAAAAGCAATAATCCATAAAACCTATAGACTAATTATAATTTGCTTTAAAGCGATAAATAAGGCTAACTTTTGTTTTTAATTATATAAAAGCATATAAAATACTGAATATAATAAGCTTACAGAATTATCTAGAATATTTCTAAATAGAGATATTCATAAAAGTTTATTTTGTAACTTTGTGTAAATTTTTTTTGAATGATCTCTACTGATATAGCCGTAATAGGCGCTGGTCCGGTTGGTTTATTTGCCATTTTTGAAGCCGGTTTATTAAAAATGCGTTGCCATTTAATTGATTATCTCCCTCAGGTTGGTGGTCAGCTTTCTGAAATTTACCCTAAAAAACCGATATACGATATTCCGGGCTATCCTTCTGTTTTAGCTCAGGAGCTTATCGATAATTTAATGGAGCAAGCTAAGCCATTTCACCCAACGTTTACGTTAGGCGAACGTATTGAAGGCTTAGAAAAGCGTGGTGAAGCAGATTTTGTTCTAACTACAAACATGGGTACAATTATCGAAGCCAAAGTTGTCGTTATTGCTGGTGGTTTAGGTTGCTTTGAGCCTCGTAAGCCTGCTGTAGAAAATCTAGAAAATTTTGAAAATGGCAAGGGCGTAAACTATATGATTCTTGACCCGGAGAAATACCGCGGACAGAAAATGGTTATTGCTGGCGGTGGTGACTCTGCATTAGATTGGACAATTTACTTAGCAGAAGTTTGCTCTGAATTAACTTTAGTTCACAGAAGCGAAAGTTTCCGTGGCGCACCAGATTCGGTTTCTAAAGTAATGGCCTTAGCCGAAAGTGGAAAAATTAATCTGGTATTAAATAGCAATCTTCATGCGGTGCATGGTGGCGACAAACTTGAAAAAGTAGAAATTGTTCAGAACCGCACGATGGAAAAATCTTTTGTTGAGGCTGACCATTTGATTCCTTTATTTGGTTTAAGTCCTAAATTAGGTCCGATTGAAGATTGGAATTTAAATATTAGCAAAAGTGCTATAGAGGTTAATGTTGATGATTATTCAACAAACATCCCTGGAATATATGCTATTGGCGATATAAACACTTATACCAACAAGTTAAAGTTAATTCTTTGTGGTTTCCATGAGGCTGCTTTAATGAGCCATAGTGCATACTCTTACATGAATCCTGGTGTTAAGTACACTATGAAATATACTACAGTAAACGGAGTTTCTGAATTTTAAGCAATTACTTATCTTTGCTAATAATATAAGTAGCGAGCAGAAAAATGGAGAACAACATTACGATATATATGCAAGAACCGGATGGTTCTGTGACACCTCACGAAGCGCCGACAGACATGGGCTTGAGTTTGATGGAGTTTTTAAAAGCATCTGAATATGATATTTTAGCTACTTGCGGCGGAATGGCATTATGTGCAACTTGTTGCGTAGATGTTTTAGAAGGTGAAGAAAAGCTTAAAGAGATGACTGATGATGAATATGCTATGTTAGATACCTTGCCAGATTTGTTACCAAACTCTCGTTTAGCATGTCAGTTGCAGTTAAGCAATGACATGGACGGACTAAAAGTAAAACTCCACGGAGTGAGCTAAAGAAGCTTTAAAACATAAAAGGCGATATTAGATTATCGCCTTTTTTTTCCCTATTTTTTTTTATTCTAAAGGCAATTTCAGTAGTATCTTTTAATGTTAGTTCCACCTTTTGTTATTAGCACCGCAGAAAAAGCGGTGGCTTTTCACTGCAATCGGGCTGCCACTGCAAGTAATAAATAGTTACCACAAGCTTCAAAAAAACCATGATAAGCCCAGCTCGGAAACACGCCCTTCAGCTTTAAACCCGATATAAGCGAAAAGCCTAAGCGAGGAACGAGCGAGAACTTGTAGCATTAGCGGGACTACAGTTCGCCATGAAAACAGAACCATTCATTTTCAAAAAAAGTTAACGAACTTCAACACGTTTTCGCTCTACATTCCAGCCGTAAACTTCTATTGCGGTTTTTTGGTTGCCTGTATATTCAACCGAAATTGTTTTACTTTCGCCGGGTAAAATACTGATGTAATTATCAGAATAAAAAGCTGGCAAAATTCGCTGACCAGAAACAGCATCAATTAATGCTATTCTGTTAAAAAATGCAACAGGATTATCTTTATCATTACTTAAGGTAACTATTACCGCACCTTTTTTCTTTTCGCTAGCCAGAATGGTTGGCGTTACAGGTTTTATTTTTTGTAAGCCCGTGTATTTGCCATCTTTCCCCGGAAGCCAATACAAGTTTTCGCTCAATGTATTTTTAGCTTCATTCAAAATTTTAAGCGATATAAAAACTCCTTCCTTTTTATCCAGTTTAGTTAAAAAATCATTTAAAGGGAAGTATCTTCTAACTGATGACGGACCTATTGAATTGAAAACCTGAGAATAGAAATATTCTTTTCCTTCCATATCATAAGCTTTCGCCTGTACTAATAAATTATCACGAGTGGTAAATCCATTATTTACGACAGTAACCATGCTATCAATCGGGTTCATCATTACATGCAATGGTTCACTTCCTTTTCTCAAACCATATAGGCAAGCGTTCGGGTCCAGGTAATAATCGTACATCTGGCCACGCATTGCTGTCCAAGGGTTTTGTGTTTTCCAAATAATAGAGCCCGTGTACCAATCCCACATTTTATTAGAAAAACCCTCCATTAAAGCACGATATTGATCATAGTTTACCAACTGTGCCTTCATTGCAAAGTCTTTTGCATCTTTTGCCTTTCCGTAAGGATTTATGTGTTCATCGTAACCAATGTATTTGTGATAATCCCAAACCGAATCTGGTTTCTCTTTAAATTGAGGTGCCAGCATATTTTCTTTAGGAATAAATCTTTCTAAAGATTCATAATCGCCGACACCAACCGAGCCTACTTCTGAGTTGTAAGGGTAGGTTTTGGTGGCCCAAAAACTTACTGGGTTTTGAATGCCATAAGGGCCATCGCCATTGCCACCAATTGTATTGTAAGACATTTCATCACTGTTAGAGAAATCGAACAATATTCGCGTTCCATCTAACCGTGGTAAAATATCGTTTTTTAATGGTTGCAAAATATCTTCAGGCGGCGTAATTTCGTTTCCTCCGCACCAAAAGGCTAAAGATGCATGATTGCGAATCATTTTAATCTGGTCTTCGATAGCCGTTAAAACCAATGGATGATTATCTGGATATTTCCTTCTCGTCCACTGGTCATCTTTTTTCAATGGATCTACCCAACGTCCGTTACAATCGCCACTAAACCAAAAATCCTGAAAAACCAACAGGCCGTATTTATCGCAGGCATTGTAAAATTCAGGTCGTTCTAAAATTGCACCACCCCAAATCCTTATTAAATTTAGATTCATATCCTTATGATATCGAACTTCAGCATCGTAACGGGCATCGGTAAAACGAAGCATCGCATCAGAAATGATCCAGTTTCCACCTTTAATAAAAATCTTTTGTCCGTTTACATAAGCACCCATACTTTTTGTATGCTCGTTCCAAATATTATCGATTTGCCTAACACCAACCTTTAAGCTTTCTTGATCTAAGATTTTAGCATTGCTGATAAATTGAATTTTTAAGTCGTAAAGATATTGTGCACCATAACCATTTGGCCACCAAAGTTTAGGATTTTGTAAAGCAAAATCTGGAAAATTGATTTCACTTTTTTCACTTGGCTTAATACTTATCGGCTTTTTAATTACTTGGCCGGCCAATTCATATTGCAAAACACCAGAAATAGGTTTCAGGCCTGGGTTTTCTACCTCAACAGAAACTTTAACGACAGCATTTTTTTGTGGGCCTTCGGCCAGGCGCTTGCCTGGAACGAGTGTAATTACATGAGGATTTAAAATATTAATACTTTGAGTTTTCTCAATAGTTACCTTATCCCAAATTCCTGTATTTCTATCTCGAGTGGGTTGAATCCAATCCCAGCCTGCTGTATATTGGGTAGTTAAACCGCGTGCAATAGTTCCATCGCCACCTTGGCCACCGTTAGGGTTTCCAACAACATCTGGCGGATGTACAATTACTGCTAAGCGATTTTTACCATTTGTGGCCAGCAATTTTGTTATGTTAAATTGCGAACGTAAATGCATGCCTTCGACAACGTTTTGATTAACCTTTTTCCCGTTTAAAAAGATATCGGCTTTATAATTAATCCCTCTAAACTGCAACCAAACTTGCTCATTGCCAATGGCTTTTTCATCGAAATCTTTTACAAACCAATAGGTATAATGGTCGTTTCCGGTTTTATAGATATCGGCAATTTTCTCATTATTCATCCCATAAAAAGGATCGGGAACTTTTTTATTATTTAGCAACGTAGTCAGCACCGTTCCAGGAACAGTGGCATTCATCCAGCTACTTATTGAAAATCCTTTCTCTGAAATCTGAAGTCCGTTAGCACTCACCTCTTTTACGTTGGCGCAAAGCCAGCCCGAATTTAATTCGTAGCGTTGCTGCGCTTTGGCCAGAAAAACAGATAGTAGACCAAAAATAATAATGCCTATTTTTTTCATTTATTTGTTGATAAGGTTTATAATGAAGAATTACTCGTTATCTATTATTATTTGGTAGAAACCGGTCTATCTTCTGCTTTAACTCCCCACGTTTCGGATGGTTTGCTTCCCATAAAAACCTGGATATTTCCGCCAGCCATAATTGTTTTATGCAAAAGGAAAGATTTGGTATACGGCTTTCCATTCAACACTATTTTTTGGATATATTTATTTTCGGCACTATTATCAATGACCTTAATAATAAACTTCTTGTTGTTTCCAAGTTCTACGGTTGCATCTTTTACCAAAGGTGTACCAAAAACATAAGCCCCATTAGCCGGATTTACCGGATAAAAACCGAGTGAAGAGAAAACGTACCAGGCGCTCATTTGTCCTACATCTTCATTGCCACACAATCCATCGGGCTTTGCTGTATAAAATTCGTTATCAATTTTTCTAATTAAATCGGCGGTTTTCCAAGGCTGACCAGCGTAAGCATATAAATAGGGGATATGATGACCTGGTTCATTTCCTTGCGCATAATTGCCAATTAAACCAGAAATATCCGGTGAGCTTGCCTGGTCTAATCCAGATGGCACAATAAATAAAGAATCTAACTTATGTACAAAAGGTTTATCGCCTCCAAATAATTTTATCAAACCCTCAACATCTTGAGGTACCAACCAGGTATATTGCCATGCATTACCCTCGGTATAATCATCTCCACGGTGTTTGGCCGCTACAGGGCTAAAAGGTGTACGCCATTTCCCATCGCTCATTTTTCCACGCATGAACTGGGTATCTTTATCAAAATAATCTTTATATAATTGTGCTCTGTTACTGAAATATTTATAATCTTCGGTTTTATTTAAAGCCTTTGCCATCATAGCAATACAGTAATCATCGATTGCATACTCTAAGGCTTTTGCAACTGATTCTTCTACTTTATCTGATGGGATATATTTTAATTGCTGTATATACTCAATGCCATTGGTTTTCTGCATAGCTGATTGTTTAACAGCCTCGTAAGCCAAGTTTACATCAAAACCACGATAACCTTTTAAATATGCATCTACAATAACAGGAACCGCATGGTAACCAACCATAGTATTTGTTTCGCTACCCATTAAATGCCAAACCGGAAGTTTTCCCTGTTGTTTATAAATAGCAAGCATTGTGTTAACTACATCGCTTATTTTATCTTGATGAATGATTGTAAAGAGCGGATTTGCTGCCCTGTAGGTATCCCAAAGAGAGAAAGTGGTTAGGTTATTAAAAGCCGCTTTTCTGTAAACCTTTTTATCCGTTCCTAAATAGTCTTTATTAACATCGTTATATAAAGATGGCGCAACCATTGTATGGTATAATGCTGTATAAAAAATCTTTTTTGTTGTTGCCGAGGCATCAATTTTAACTTTTGAGAGCTCTACATTCCATTTCGAATCTGCCTTTTTAACCGTTGAAGCAAAATCCCAACCAGGTAATTCTGTTTTTAAGTTTAGCAATGCATTCTCTATACTAACAGGAGACAAGGCCACTTTTATCTGTAACTTTTCATTGTTAATTGAAGCAAATTCAACCCCTGCTTTAAGCTTTCCACCTTTTAAATCTTTTCCAGATTTAACTGCAGTACTATCATATAAAATCAGATTTTTAATTGGCTGAGATAGCTTAATTACAAAGAATAAACGTTGGTCGTTAGCCCATCCTTTCGAGTTTCTATGCCCTACGATTGTGGTTGCATCAATCTGTTTAAGTGAAGATTCCATTGGTTGATCCCAACCGATTCCTTCAATTAAATCGATAATAATGTGTGGATTTTTAACGTCTTTTTTAAAGGTATATTGATGAAAACCTACACGTTCTGTAGCAGTTAATTCTGCTTTAATAGCATATTTATCTAACAAAACACTGTAGTATCCAGCTTTTGCCGTTTCGTTTTGATGAGAGAATTTAGAAAGATAACCCTCACCATCTGCAGTTTTACCTTTTTCTAGAATTAGTTTTCCAGTAGCTGGCATGATGGAAATATCACCTAAATCGCCAATACCAGTCCCACTTAAATGAGTATGGGCAAATCCGGTTATGGTATTACTTACATAATTGTAGCCACTACACCAATCCCAGCCTTCCATAATATTATTTGGACCAAGTTGAACAGCACCGAAAGGAACATTAGCTCCTACAAACACATGCCCGTGGTTAGCTGAGCCAATTAAAGGATCTACAAATTGTGTAAGGTTAGGTTTTTGTTGCGCAAAAGTGTTTACGCCAAAAACCACTAAAAAAAGAAGATTTAATTTTTTGAACTGCATTACTAACTTTGATTTTTTACAAAAATATTGGCAATAATAAGTAAAACGTTTTACGTGTTTTACTATTTTTAATATTATGATTGAAAATAAATGGATTTAATTCAATATTTCTAGAACTACAACGTTATCTATCTCTTCAGTAGAGAACCCTGTGTAAATTTCTGTATGGCCATTTTTGCTGAGAAACTTAACTGGTTTCTTATCCTTTAATAAATAGGCTTTTGTAATTTTTTTAAAGGGTGTTTTATCGACAAGAATTGAAGAGTTTTTAGGATCTAAAACATGAACATAAACTTTATTTTCTTTTTGGGTTATGCTCCCCCAAGGCTGAGGTTTTATAAAACCAGCTTTGGTACTATAAATACTTTCGCCATAAATATTTAACCACTCGCCCACCGCGGCAAGTCGATCCTGAAACTCAGGTTGTACCTTGCCACTTGGCATTGGCCCTATATTTAACAGCAAATTAGCGCCTAAACTCGATGCCTTAACCAACATTTTTATCAGTTGTGTTTTGGTTTTGTAGCTGGTATCACTTAAATTATATCCCCAAGAGTTTGAAATGGTTTCGCAAGTTTCAAGAGGCAATTTATCCGATGCCTGCTGAAGACTTAAGCCTGAGGTATTTTCTCCAGGTAAATCTCTTTCAAACATCTGAAAATCTTCGCCTGCAAAGGGTGTTAAGTGATGGTTGTTACCAATCATACATTGTGGTTGCAACTTATGAATTAAGCTGTAAATTTCATCATACTTCCAATCTATTCTCGATGAACGATCTGCAGATCCTTCTGGCTGAGTCTGATCCCAATGTCCATCAAACCAAACGCCACCAATCTTGCCATAATTTGTTAAAAGCTCGGTTAGTTGATTTTTCATAAACTGTAAATAGCTTGCATAATCACCATTTCCCTTACGCCCGGAATATTGGCCTGTTCTACCCGTTTCGTGTGGATAATCCTCCCTACGCCAATCGAGCAAAGAATAATATAGATAAAGCTGAATACCTTGTTTATGGCATTCGTCTGCCATCATTTTTACAATATCTTTTTGGTAAGGTGTATTCATAATATTAAAATCAGAATACTTGGTATCCCACATACTAAAACCATCGTGATGCCTTGTAATTAGCGTTATGTATTTCATACCTGCATTTTTTGCCATGCTTACATAAGCCGCAGCATTAAAATCGATGGGATTAAAAAAATCTTGTAAGTTAGTATAGTTATGTACGGTGAGTTTACGATCGTTCATAACCCATTCACCACTCCCAGGAATACTAAATGGCCCCCAATGAATAAACAAGCCAAAACGGGCATCAGAAAACCATTCCCTTTGTTTCAAATTTGAAGCGGATGGAATATAATTTTGAGCCTTTAAACTAAAACCCAGCGATAAAAAAACAAGGGCGATTATTAGATTTTTCATGTGATAAAGTTTAAAACTTTTATTAATCTACAACTGAGGCTTCTTTAACTGGCTTACCTATCACTTTATAAGTTCCATCTCCTTTTAATATGGCCATCATCTGTGTTTGATTGCTAAAAAGTGTTTTAGCTGCAGCTAACTCTTTATCATATTGAAAACTTTGCTCTATTCTTCCTTTCTCATAAAAGTAGCGACTTATAATTTGAGTTTCGAGCACCTTTTTAATTTCAGCTTTATGATTGGCTAAGTCTGCTTTCTTGGCAGCTATGAGTTTATTTTTCAAGTTTTCTAAATCGGCCTTAACTTCTGCTGTTTTATTTTCTTTATCCGCCTCATACCTTAGTTCTGTTAATAATCGCTCCGTTCTGCTTTGATAGCTTAAATCTTTATCAGCCAATGATGCCGAAAAGGCATTATAATCGGCATCGGTTATCTGAAACGTTTTTGCTGATGCCAAAGTTGGTTTTTCCTTTTTATACAAATTAGCATAATTAAAAAACATGCTTTTGTTAAGCATCGTAATTGTGATTGGGCTTAATTTCTGTGCCTCTACAACAACATCTGGATAAACACCATTACCACTGTATACACTTCTGCCAGCTTTGGTTTGGAACATCGTTATTGTCGAATCAGCAAAACGCTCTGCAATACCATCGGCATTTTTATGGGCATAATCTAATTTCTGAATACACCTCCCCGATGGAGTATAGTATTTAGCCACTGTTACCTTAACCAGGCTATTATAGGGTAAGTTAAAGGTTTGTTGCACCAAACCTTTTCCATAACTACGCTGACCGATAACGATAGCTCTATCTAAATCCTGTAAGGAACCTGCCACAATTTCTGAAGCAGATGCAGAATTACCATTAACCAAAACCACTAATGGTACTGTTGGTGAAATTGGTGGAATCTGTGTTTTATATGCAATTGTTTTCTCTATATTTTTACCTTTTTGAGTAACAACCAACTGGTCTCTTTCTACAAAAAGATTTACAATTTTAACCGCTTCCTGCAAAATACCGCCACCATTATTTCTCAAATCCAATACAATTCCCTTTGGATTTTCTTTATTGATACTAACTAAAGCATCTTTAACTTCCTGACCAGAATTTTCTAAAAACTTATCTAACTTGATGTACCCTACACCATCTCCAACCATGCCTGAGTAGGAAACATTTGGCTGCTTAATTTCTTCTCGGGTTAGCTTTTTTGCAATCTCTTTTCCATCGCGGATAATTACTAAATCTACAGATGTACCTTTTGGCCCACGCAGAAGCTGACTTATCTGTGCCCTATCTTTTCCTTTAATTTCGATACTGTTAATTTTAACAACCTGATCGCCCGCCTTAACCTCTGCTTTATTTGCAGGATAACCTTCACTTATTTCACTAACAAATAATTTTCCGTCTATTAAAACCGTTCCAGCACCTATACCGCCATATTGGGTGCTTACGTACTTAAGTTTGTAATCTTCAATTTCAGATTCGGGAACATATTCTGTGTACGGATCAAGGCTTTCAAGCATGGCATCAATTCCCGTTCTCATTAGTTCTGGCGCACTGGTTTCATCGACATAGTTGATGTTGATTTCCTTGTACAGGGATGCGAAAATATCGAGGTTTTTAGAAACCAGAAATAAATCCTCCTTAAAAGAAAAAGACAGAGCAGCGATACTGAATACAGCTGCAACAATTACAAATTTAAATTTCTTCATTTCCCTTATTCCTTATAAAAAATCAACCGATACATCATCAACTATCAAATTTTGACTAGGTAACGATAAAGAGTAAATGTACAAAAAGAGATAAAGATTAAAAACAGCTTGTATATGGCAAAAACATAATCGTTAGTTTTTCGATTAGAATTTTAAACCAGGAAGTAAAGGAGATTAAAGTCTGTTGCCTTTAGTATCGGCCAATGCTTTTTGAAGGGTAAATTCAACGTAAGTGCGATCACGTTTTACCAAGCGCATAATATCTTCAACCAATTTATCTTCTCCACCCGGCACAAACTCTAATGGTTCAGTAACAAGATCACGGTATTTTCTAAAAAACTTAATTTTAACTTTTTCTGCGTTATCTTTTGTTAGTTGAAAATTTGCCATCTCTAAATTGATTTGATGCAAAAGTAAAAAATATTTATTGCCGATGTATAGCTTTTCACAGCAATTTTATAAAAAAGATGAAAAGCAATTTACTTTAGCATGATAATTGTGCAAAATGTGCGTTATAAACACTAAAAGAATAAAAACTCACAAATTTAAACTTAAAAGAAATGAAAAAAATCATCCTTTCTATTGTTTTCCTAACCCTAAGTTGGGCGGCATCTCAAGCCCAAACCTTTAATCTTGGCATTAAAGCGGGCGTAAACCTGGCAAAAATTAATGCCGATTTTGCAAGCGAAGAAAATCGTTTAGGCTATCAGGTTGGTGCCTGGGCTCGTATCGGCGGAGCTAGTTTTTATGTACAGCCCGAAGCTTACATTGGCAGTAAAGGAAATAAATTTATCAGCTTTACAAATAACAGCAATACGGAAATTGCTGCCGAAGGGAAAGTTAAATTTACAACTCTGGATATTCCTGTATTATTGGGAACTAAATTCGGAAGTAAAAATTTAAACGTTCGTGTTATGGCGGGACCTGTTTTATCTCTTATTCTGGATGACAGTTCTACATTCAGTTCCGCTTATCAACAGGCTACAGATTTCGATAATTATAAAAATCAGGCTTTTGGCATCCAGGCTGGTGCAGGTGTAGATGTAGGCAGCATTTCTGTTGATTTACGTTACGAAGCTGGCTTAACGAATATTAGTAAAAGCGAAAAATATAAACAAACACCAAACCTATTTCAATTAAGTTTAGGTTTTAAGATTTTGTAATTCCCCCTTCAAAAAGCATTAATGCCTTTGCAAGTTGCAAAGGCATCAATCATTAAAACGGCGTAATGGATTCAATACTAACCTCAACAAATCCTGGACCTGCATATTGATTGTAGGTAATTTGTAATTCTGTTCCCTCCACAAAATCAACCATTTCATAAATGGTTGGCGACCCTTCAAATTGAATACGCAATAATAAGTGCTTTGGTCCATCATCAAAGGACCTGCTGATCCAAAGCGGTAAAGCGCCTAATACAAATGAATCGTAAGAAACATTGTAAGTTGCATCATCTACTAATGCTAACACATTTTTGTGGGTTTGATTTTCTAAAGGCGTCATTGCGAAAGCACTTGTGCTTAGAGATAACACTGCAAAAGCTAAACAAATTCGAGATAGTTTTTTCAAATTCATGATTTCCAATTTTTGATAGATTTATATCCTAATATACTCACAAACAACGTATTAAACATAGCTTATCAGTAAAATACACGTTACAATTTTATTGTAGCCAATGTTGTTAGATGATAAAACTAAAAGATAATTATTGTTTCCAAACGAATGGCTAATACTTCTACTTTACACTAACTTTACTATTGATTATTGTAAAAAGAGGAGCTAAGTCATTTCAGACTTGGCTCCTGGTTGTTTATCAACTTATGCACGTAAACAAAAAATATTTTTAAAGAGATTATAAGGTGTGTAAAATTGACATTACAGATTGAAACAGCTCCTTAAAAAGACGATCTTTATATCATACATAATTAAATTTTAATGAAAAACTATCTCCTTATTTTTCTTTTTATACTCTCTTTCAAAAGTTTAAACGCACAGAGTTTTAAATACGCGTTTGTAACTGATACACATGTGGGCTCATCAACAGGCGAAGAAGATCTTAGAAGAACTGTTGCGGATATCAATGAGCTGAAAGACATCGATTTTGTCATTGTTACAGGTGATATTACGGAGATGGGAACTAACAATGAATTAAAATTAGCTAAAGAAATTCTATCAGGATTGAACATAACCTATTACATAATCCCAGGTAATCACGATACAGGTTGGTCTGAATCTGGAGGAGTTAGATTTACTGAAGAATTTGGAAATGACAAGTTTACATTCGACCACAATGGATATCGATTTATCGGTTGTGCTTCTGGTCCATACGTAAGAATGAGTGATGGGCATATTCCCAGAGATGCCACGGTTTGGCTAGATAGCGTTTTAAAAGCTACTCCCAAGAATATGCCAATAATATTTGCAAATCATTATCCCTTGGATAACAGCCTAGATAATTGGTATGAAGCGACTGATAAATTAAAAAAATACAATGTTCAATATGCCATTTGTGGTCACGGGCATAATAACCATGCGCTTAACTTTGAAGGAATTGAAGCAACGATGGGGCGTTCTAACTTGAGAGCTAAAGATAGTATTGGGGGTTATAATATTGTAAGTATGACCACAGATAGTGTCTTTTTTCAAACCAAAAAACCTAAGCAAGCTATAGCTCCAGTTTGGAGAAAAATAGCACTTGGAAGATTTTCAGATAATATGAAAACGTATAGCAGACCAGACTTTGCTATCAATAATAAATACGGGGACACAAAAGAATTATGGACATATCATTCAAATGCAAATGTGGTAAATACTCCAACCTATTCGGCTAACAATGTGATTTTTGGCAATAGCCTGGGTTTAGTAGAAGCCTTGAATAAAAAAACAGGAAAAAAAGTTTGGACTTTTAATACTGGTGGAGCTATTTATTCATCTCCAGTAGCTATTAACAATTTAGTGATTTTTGGCTCTGGCGATGGAACTATTTATTGCCTCAATGCCAAAACAGGAAAGAAAGTTTGGAAAAAAGAAACCAAAAATGCTGTACTTGGTTCTCCAGTTATTAGCGGCAAAAATGTATTTATTGGAGGAAGTGACAATACTTTCAGAGCTTTAAATATAAAAACAGGTCGAGAAGTATGGGCTTTCAATAACGTAGAGGGTTCTATAGTTGGCAAACCTCTTATTTATCAAGGAAAATTAATTTTTGGATCTTGGGGAAGGTATTTGTATTCGCTTGATATTAATACCGGCAATCTTTTATGGAAATGGAACAATGGTCAGGCTAATAGAATGTTTTCGCCTGCAATGGTAACCCCTGTTGCCTTTAATGGTATCGTTTATATTGCCGCTCCAGATAGGTATTTAACAGCTATAGACGCAAATAATGGGCAGACCCTTTGGAGAAATAATGAAGCCACCGTAAGAGAATCAATTGGCTTATCTACTGACAGTACCATAGTTTATGGTAAAACGATGCAGGATGAAATTGTAGCTTACAAAGCTCAATCTAAAAACCCTGGAATACTTTGGAGATACAATGTTGGTTTCGGCTATGAACATGTTCCATCAATGTTAATAGAAAAAGATGGTACTGTTTTCTTTGGAACCAAAAATGGTGTAGTTTACGCAATAGATCCAAAGAAGCAATCGACAACTTGGGCTCACAAAATAGATAATTCGATGATTAATACTGTTAATGTTGTTGATGGCAAAAACGTAATCGTTAGTACAATGGATGGAAAGGTAGTCTGGTTGAAATCCTTTAAATAACTGCTATAATCTGCAATCGAGTAGCCAGTTTGTTAGAATAAATTCTTTTGGTTTTCAGTTTTCCAATAGTAGTAACTAACAAACCCAATGTAGTTCATCTTTGCAAAGTATGCATTGCCTGGCGCCCTTTGCGGCACTGGACTAACTTTCGACCAGCACTTGGCCAGTAATTACTTGTTATAAGATATCAGCCCGTAATGTCTGCCAGTTAGCATTTAGGTAGTCGCGGCGTTCATCGTTCTGCATACCATCAATACCACTCTCTCCCTTATTGCCAGTGACTGCATTAAGGCTCATTTTACATTTCGATGTCTAATATTTCTTCAAGCATAATACAAAAAAAATCCCTCCCAGGCATTGTGCACACTCGTTGCACGGCTCGGCTCCTCTTATATTTTACTCTCGGATTCCGTCGTACCCCTCATATAAGCAGTTCTCTAACTTGGTTCCGCTGTAATCGCTGTGCCATAAACGTCCTGTTTCCTTTGCCATCCTAACATTTGGTCCTTCCCGGATGCTAAGTTACAGCGCTAATACCGCCGCTGACTTCTGCCTGTACAGAGTAGCCATTATTATTCTGACTATTGTTTCTTATTAAGCATTCGCTCATTCCCTCGACATATTACGGCAGACCTCCTGAGGTAAGAGGATTCGCTTTCAAGAGACGTGGCCTCTGTATTTACGTTATGGCATTCCGTACGGTATGTGACTTCTGTTTGTTTTGCAACATCACTCACATCATCACGCCTGATACAGTTCCTGTTCGTAAGCCCCTAAATTTGCCAGACTTCAGATTCGCAGTTATCCACGACACCCTTGTCTTTAGCTAACACTCCTACTGCTAAGCGTGTTTGGAACTCTAACCCTATAGTCGATTGCCATGCCGGCGCACCAAAAAAAAAGAGTTCCAATAATTTGGAACTCTTTTTAATAAAATTCAGTTGATTTACCAACCTGCGGTTTGTGTCAACTTAAATCCTTTTTCTTGATATTGTGTAATTTGTGCCTGTCCAACTGGCGCCAAATAAGCACGATCGGTAAAGGCATTTCTATTGGCTGCATTTTCTATTACCCAGTACCCTACCATCTGAGCTGCATTGGTACCATCATAGGTAACAATTGTTCCATCGGTTTTTTTAACCTTTGTTCTACCTCTTAAAGCAGTTGTTAAAGTTGATGGCAATTCTACAGGGAGGTTTACCCAAGGACCTAAGAAATAATCGGCATTATTGTTAAAATTCATGTAATCTAATTTCTTCCAGCGTTTTAAATCTAAAAGGCGTGTATGCTCAAAAACAAACTCCATACGTCTTTCTCGACGGATTTCCCATATTAAACTTGGCACATCAAGATCACGTGCAGGATCTACCGGAAGTGCTGCCAAAGATAACGGTGCTGTCTGCTGAACACCTTTTGCAATAGCTGCAGCATCTAATGGTCTTTTTCTTATTGCATTGATGGATCTATCTATATCGGCCTGAGTAACAGCAGTACCGCTATAATATTGTGCTAACACAGCTTTGGCCTCTATCCAATTTAAAACCACTTCAGCCAAGCGCATTACTGGTGCATCGCTTGTATTGGTATTGCTTGCCCAAGCAGGTGGATATGTTTTCCCAATATAAGTTAGTGCTTCCCTTGAGGCAAATTTAAAGCCGTACAATAAGGTTGCTGAAGATGCTAGTGGCTTTTCGTAAAATGACGCTTCAAAACGCGGATCCCTTGTTTTATCCAAATCTGCGATGGTAAACGAACTTGCGTTTGAAACTGCAGAATTTTGCCAAACTTTCCCATCATTTGCAATAAATGATTTGATTAGCACTAGATTTGCATCTACTCCTACAACTTCTGTACCGTTTTGGTAAGAGCCGATACTATGTGTTATCGTTGCGGCTGCATCATAAGTTCTGTACATCAAAACCTCTGGATGACCTGCTAAACTTTCAGATGAAAATATTGATTTAAAATCCCTGGTAAAACTGTATTTGTTACTATTGACTATATATTGAGCGGCCTCAACAGAAAACTCAAGATACTTCTTCGCTCTAGCTGGATCTAATCCATGATAGTGCTGGTAAGTTCCTTCGAACAACATAAACCTAGAAATAAAAGCCGCAGCAATGTATCGGTTTAAATTTTGAGTGCCATCATTTTCACGCATATTTGCCAGAACGAATTTAAAATCGTCATAAACTTTATCCATTACTACACCTCTATCATCCCTATCCTTATAAAGCATTTGTAAATCAGTGTCAGATAACTCTGTATCAAAATATGGTACGTTGCCAAATACGTTTACCAAACGGCTGTACTCATATCCTCTAAAAAATCTGGCTACGGCACTCCAATGGTTGTATGCTTCAGTAGTTAATTTAGGCTTTGCTACATTATCTAAGCGGTTAATCATAATATTAGATTTCCTTATCCAGGCAAAATCCCAGGTTGGCCCTGAATATTGGCCCAGCCAATCTGCAGCGGTAGTGGTAGTGCCACCTACGGAAGAACCACGTGAGCTTGGAACACTACTTTCGAATGATGATTGAACATTTTTCGAGGTTAAATCATCGCTGAATGTGTAGCCTCTTACTGGCGTGTAATCTACAGTAAAACCAGTTGCATAGCCATTAAAATAATTAGGATAATAACCATTGGCATATAGACGAATATCATCCTCCCCACGCCAAAACTGACCGTCAACATAGGTAGTTAATGGCGGGCGATCCAAAACATCCTTTTTACATGCTGTTAAGAGCAGGCATGTTATTGCTAAAGTATATATTAACTTAAAATTTTTCATTTTAATCATTTTTAAAAATTCAACTGAAGACCGAATGATAGTGTTTTGAATGCAGGAATGGCCACCCCGGTACGCCCGCCGTTATAATTGGTACTGTTAAACAAAGAATAACCATCAATATATTCCGGATCTATCGGCAAATCGCCCAAATGATCCCAAGTAATCAGGTTCTCTGCAGCAACATAAACCCTTAAGGAACGAACACTAACTTTCTTTAATAACGATTGTGGTAAAGAGTAACCAACTGTTAAATTCTTAATCCTTAGGTAGGCCATATTTAGTAGATATCTATCCTGAATTTGCATGTTATTCGTTGTACCACTACCGGCATTATTGTATGCTGCTGGATAAAAAGCATCGGGTGTTTGAGGTGTCCAGTAATTACCTGCAATTGCCTCTGGCATCGCTCCATCTGCAGAATTGAAACCTGCAATAGCTAAGAAACCTGTACCCCAAACCTGACGGCTACCTACACCCTGAAAGAAAACGCTAAAATCGAAACCCTTGAAATCGGCACCTAACCTCAAACCGTATTCGTATTTAGGATTGGAGTTTCCAATCACCTCTAAATCGCCATGATCCGCTAATGTATTATTTCCATTACTGATTTCACCATCACCATTTAAGTCTTGAAATTTAACATCGCCAGGACCAAAACGGAAATTTGCTGTGTTTTGTAAAAAGGGTTGATAAACTGGTTTTTGCCCATTTGGCCCCGCTTTTAACTTGTAAGTTTGTTTACCTGCATTTAAACGACTCTCAGCAGAAGTTAACGTAATTAAAATGGGCTTTCCTGCTCCATCTAATTCAAAGTCGCTTAACTGATATAACCTATCCGTACGATAACCCCAAATTTCACCAATATCTTTACCATTATAATTACTAGTAACAATAGTTCCAGAGCCGTAAGAAGTTAAATTGGTTTTTGAATTTGAAACATTTCCTTTGAAGTTAATTCCAACGCCATTTTCAAAACGGTGATTGTAATCTACAGATAGTTCCCACCCTTTAGTGCTTAACGCACCATAATTTCCTTGTGGTGCGCCAACGCCAAAAGTTAATGGAATTCCTTCTTCAGGAACAATCATATTTTCGGTATTTCTTTTAAATAAATCGACAGTAACATTTAAACTATTTTTAAGCAAGCCTAAATCTAGACCCAAGTTTGTTGTCACGATATCTTGCCATCCAATATTAGCCTGTACCGCAGAAGGTGTGCCTACATAATTTGCTCTGGTGCCTGTTCCATCTATCCATGTAGATTGCCCGCTTGCCATTGTAGCAATATATAAGCTGTTTGGAACTGTTTGGTCTCCAATTTTACCCCAAGAACCCCTAAATTTTAACAGATCTAAGGCTGGTTTAGTCCACGACATAAAGCTTTCTTCACTAGCTACCCAGCCTGCAGAGAATGACGGAAACCATCTCCATTTTAGATTTGTTGGAAATTTTGAAGAACCATCATAACGTAAGTTTCCTTCAAGAAGATATTTGTTTTTGTAAGCATAGTTTACACGGCCAAAATAACCGAGCTGAGCTTCCCAAAACCTATCTCCCGATACCGTTTGCGTGCCAACACCAAAATTAAATTGTGGGTTAACAATATCTGTTAAATTGGTAATTTGAGAACTTTGCCATTCTGTATTTGCAGTTACCCGGTTCAGACCCAAAATAAATTTGAAATCATGGTTTTCTTTAACTCTTAGATTATAGGTTGTAAAAGCGTTAATAGTATTGTTGTTATAATTAGTTGCTGTTCTTGCAAAATGATCAGGATTTGTACCAGCAGCAGTATAGGTATCAAGAGAAAGATCATATGCTGCAATGGCACCTGCAGCAGTACTTGACACGACCTGACCTTGATCATTAACATATATTTGATTTCCAGAAGCATCTACACGTAGCTTTGGGGCCACCCATGAATTCCTAGCTGTAAATCGTGTTCCCGGTCTTTTCCAAAGCTCTTCTTGATTGGTAAAAGTGTAATCAAAATCCACTTTCCAGTTTTTCATGATGTTAATTGTAGAACCCAGATTGAAATTCATGTAATTTTGTAAAATGTTAGCGGTATTGGCCGCGGCTACTTCACTTTGGGGGCTACGGATAATATCTCCATTTTCATCGTTACCTAGTGGGTAAATTGAGCTCCATCTATAAAGGTATAACCATGGATCGGCGGTTGTTGAATTCGTTGCATATGCATATTCCTTATTCCGTCTGGAATATAGTGCCCCACCGCGAATGGTAATGTATTTGTTAATTTCGCTAGATACTTTTAGAGAAGCGTTATACCTACTGAAAGCATCAACTTTAGCTGGCTTCATCATGCCACTTTGATCCAAATATGCTAAACCTAAATTGTATGACGTTTTGCCCGTGGTACCTCCAATTGATAGGTTTTGTTGTTGGGTTGGAGCCCATTCTTTAACCATATAATCATAAGGATTGTAAGTTCTTACACCCATTTTTTGTCCGGCACCTTGAACATACCAGTCCCTGCCAAAAACCGTTGGATCATTTGGGCCTATAGTACTGCCATATTTCTCTTTCCATGCTACGGCTTTTTCATAACTTGCTCTATCTACGTAATAGAATGCGCCTTGAGGTGTAAAGCTTCCTACTCGTTCAGCGGCATCTACAGTATATTTAAGCCCGTTAACATCTGCGATCTTTAAATCCTTCCAAACATTTTGGAAAGAGAAATTATTCGAATAGCTAATTTGTGGTTTATCTGTATCTGACCCATTTTTAGTGGTAATTAATACAACACCAAAGGCTCCTTTGGCACCGTAAATGGAAGCTGCGGCTGCATCTTTTAAAATTGTGATGGAGGCAATATCATTTGTATTTACTAGTTGGATGCTTGGAATTTCAACATTATCTAATAAAATTAATGGCGAGCTTGTGCCTTGAAATGAAGCCAGTTGACCCCTTATTTTAATGATTGGATCGGAACCTACCTCACCACTTGGTATGACAACACTTAAACCAGCTGCAGCACCTTGCAAACCTCTGCCAGCATCTGCAATTGGCCTGCCGATTAATGTCTTGTTTACGTCAATTGTAGATACAGCCCCGGTCAAATTTCCCTTTCTTTGTGTACCATAACCAACTACAACAACGTCATCCAAACCTTGTGCATCTGTTTTTAAACTTAAGTTAATGGTATTACCTGTAACAGTCCTTTCGGCAGTTAGGTAACCTACGTAAGAAAAGACTAATACATCATTAAGAGAAGCCTTAATTGAATAGTCTCCAGTAGTATTAGTTTGTACGGCTGTAGAGCCTCCTTTAACCCGAACAGATGCGCCAGGTATAGGTCCGTCTTCTGACGTAACCCTACCAGTAACGTTTATTTGTTGCGCAAAAGCATGAGCCAGCAACAAAAACGTACTGATAAAAAATAGTAGTAATTTTTTTTTCATAAACTCCCAGTAATGTTTAGTAAAAGTTTTGTTGTTTGTATTAGTTAGTTTGCCAAAAAAACACGCAAAATACCGCATGTTTTTCATTATTAAGCTAATATCATAAATGTTTTTCAATAAAAGAACAAACATCTAACATTTTTATTTTTGTTACACAGTATATAATCGCAAAAAACCGCATAAACACGCATAGATTTGGAAATAATTTCTACATTAGTGTAAACCAATCATAAATATGCTCAAAAAAGAACGACATGATTTTATCATGCGACAAATCAACTTACACAACAGGGTGCTAACATCTGATTTAGTTCAACTACTAAATGTTTCTGAGGATACTATTAGAAGAGATTTGCAGGAATTGGTTGATCAGGGACTTCTTTTTAAAGTTCATGGCGGCGCTTTATCTAAGTCTTACCATTCGTCATTTGATGATAGTACCGTTTATGCAAGGGATAGCAAAATTATAATTGCTAAAAAAGCAACTAGCTTGGTTAAAGATGGTATGGTTGTTTTAACAGGTGGCGGAACAACCATATTGGAATTTGTAAAACAATTACCCGAAAACCTGGAAGCCACTTTTTTTACACTAAGCCCTCTGGTAGCAGTTGAATTAGCCAAATACAACAATGTTGAGGTAATATTAATTGGTGGCTTATTTTCTAAGAATTCACAAATCACTTATGGTGGGCATGTTATTAATCAACTATCAGAAATTAAGGTTGATTTGTGCTTGATGGGAACCAGCGCGATTCATCCTGAAGAAGGATTAACCGATACAGATTGGGAAATTAATCAATTGAAAAAAGCAATGTTGGCTGCTTCAAAAAAATCGGCTGTTTTATGTATTTCAGAAAAGCTAGATATTTCTTTAAGACTAAAGGTTTGTTCGATTGAAAGTATAAGTTATTTGATAACCGAACTCGATAAAAATGATGAGGCGCTATCACGGTACTTGGTTAAGAACTTGAATATCCTATAATTAAAAACGGCCCCGAAATAGGGGCCGTTTTGCTTCTTAAAACGCCGGATCTGTTGGCGTATTTGGGTTGTTATCTCTTTCCTGGAAAGGATAAGGGAAAAAGTTCCTCTTTCTATCCGTTAATGGCTGATTAAATCTTCTCATATCTTCAAGTTTTAAGCCCGACATGTAAAGTTCTATACAGCGATTTTTATAAATCAAATCTAATAGTTGTTGCTGTGTATAAGTTCCTGTTAAGGCAGGTAAACCAGCCCCAACACCAAAAGGATCTGCCACAGCCGTTTTCGTAACTACTTTATTCAATTCAGTTAAAGAACTAGTTAAGTCTGGAGCCGCCTGGCGAGCATAAGCCTCTGCTTTAATTAGGGTAATTTCTCCTGGTAAATAAACTGGAATTTGTGTAAAAGTTGCTGCACCGAAACCGTTAATGCGAACAGTTGTATTAATTACCGTGTAAAAAGGGATTCTGGCATCATTGGCGTCTGGCACATTAGCACCAGTTTGTCCCAAACTTATATTTTTTGGTTGTATTACGTTATTTGTAGACGTCGCAATCTCAAAAATAGGATTCAAATTTAATGCATCGTATGTAAAAGTAGAGCGCTTTGTTAAATCAACCAAGTTTGCGGCAGTTAAGGCAAGACTATAATTACCAGCAAATAAAGCATAACGAGCTTTTAATGCATTTAGAGTATTTGGGATGTCGATACCTGAAGGGATATTACTAAAGAAAGCCGTACTTACTGGATTTGCAGAAATTACAGCTAAAGCGTTGTCAATTACTGCAATTGCTTTTGTATAACCTTCAACCCTTGAAATAAAAGAAACATTTTGACCAATGCCCGATGGTATTCTTTCCCAATATTCAGATAGGTTACCTAAAGCCAATGCTTTAAAAATACTGGCATGAGCTATTAAACCTGCTGCATAATTCTTATCAGGTAGGTTCGCTGCGTTAATAATTACATTGTCTGCGTCGTAAATAATTTTGTTTGAGTTAGCCCAAACACTTAACAATACAGTATTGGTTCCATCAACCTGTACACCGCCAGCAACAAGCCTTTCTTCATTAGTATTACCTGTATTTATTGATATTAACTCATTAGTTGTTAATCCGTTTAAGGTAATTGAAGCGTATAATACTCCAGCTCTGGTGGTTGAGTAATTTTTTTGTAAACCAACGGTAACACCAGTTAATCCTTTAGCCGAAGTTAACACATCGCCACTCGTGGCAGCATTGGGATTTAGGTATTCTTTGGTACAAGCAGCTAGAAATGTAACTGATGTAAGCAGAAATGCATACCCTATATATTTTGATTTTAAATTTTTCATAACAATTAAGTTTTAGTATTAGAATCTTGCTTGTAAACCTAAAGAGAAAGTACGCGGAATTGGCACTGAACCAAAATCGATATTCCTTAAGATTGTTGATTGCCCACCAGAGTTTAACTCAGGGTCGTAACCTTTGTAGTTATCCCATGAAAATAAGTTTCTACCGCTTAAATTAACTGTTAAGTTCTTGATAAACTTTACCTGCCCAATGCTGTAACTTAATGAAATCTCTCTTAATTTAACAAATGAGCCATCATCAATACGCCATTCTTCCACATTGTATGCACCAGCTACATAACCCCTTGGCAATTGACCAAGCTGTTCTGCTTCGGCAACTTTTCCATTGCCTACACCTTGGCGGGTTCTCCAGTCTGCATTCCAAACATCACCTCCTTGCACTGCATCCAATTGTATATGTAAACTTAATTTTTTATAGGTAAAATCATTTACAAAGGAACCATTATAATCAGGGTTTGGATCGCCAACTACTTTACGTAAAACATTGCCTGTTGGCTGGCCATTGGTTCGTTGTACTTCAAATTCGGTAGCCGATTTTTGGATACCACGTTCTGTTTGTGGAATTCCTTGGGCAGTTAAGAGTAAACTTCCGTCTGGATTTCTGGCAAAGAATGTTCCGTAAAATACACCTACTGGATAACCATCCGTAATAGAAACTGGAGCTCCTGCGTTAGTTGAAATCAATCTTTGCGCACCTGAGCCAACGATTTTATTTCTATTCCTGTTAAAAATCACCGTGGTTGTCCAAGAAAAGTCCTGTGTTTTCAAAGGCACACCTGTAAGCATTAGTTCGATACCCTTATTTTTAAGCTTACCGCCAATATTATCTAATAAACTAGAGAAACCTGTAGTTGGCGCTATTACTACGCCTAATAATAAATCCTTAACGCTTTTATCATAATAACTAAAAGTTAACCCTAAACGATTATTAAAAAATGACATGTCTGTACCAACTTCTAGTTCTTGCTGACGCTCTGGTTTTACATTAGCATTTGCCAATGTTGTTGGAGATGTTAATGCAGTCTTACTATTTAATGCACTTGGTGTATAAACATTAAAACGATCGTAAGCGCCGATACCAGTTAAGTTACCAGATTGACCATAAGCTGCTCTTAGCTTAAATGCATTCCACCATGATGAAACACCTAAATTTTTCCAATAGTCTGCAGATGATAAAACATAACTTACATTTGCTTTTGGATAGAATTGAGTTCTATTATCTTCACCAAAAACAGTTGATTGATCTACCCTGATTGCTCCCGTCACAAATAAATGATCTTTATATTTAAAGTTTTGTTGTACGTATGCTCCACTTATCGAAAACTCTGAACGACTATCTACATTGGGCAAAACAGTACTTGCTCCATTTACAACCTCTACAAATGGCGCTAAACCACGTCCGTTTAATAAGCTATAAAGATCTTTTTGATATTGATAAGAACCGCCTAACTGTGTTGTTGAACTTAATAGATCAGAAATTTTAGCATCGTATGTAAAATTTAGCTCATTATTGAATAAGGTTGTGGTAGCATTTGCAGCACTGGCATAACCGTTTAACGATGGATCTAAAGTTGGGCCACCTCCATAAAAACCTGTACTAACATTATAAGCAAATGGCGGAATAAATGTTGTTCCATTTTGAATAGAATTATCAACCCCCATTGTATAATCGATAGTTAGGTTTTTAACCGGATTTAATTTTAATCCTGTATTGGCAATAATTCTATTGGTAAATTGGCGCTGTTTAATATCTTCGATTACAGATACCGGATTAACCCTTCCTCTTTCGCCAACAGCTTTCAAATTACCCAGAATATCTCTGGTAAATAAATCATGAAAATTTCCAATAATGGTTACCGAATTCATTGGCGAGAAGAACGAGTTTCCATCGGGTTTCTCATTCGCATCACTATGCACATAATTAAATCCAGCTGTCATTTTAGCCCATTTATTGATTTTTTGATCAAGATTGGCTCTAAAATTCATTCGTCTGAAATCAGTGTTCTTTATTATCCCTTGATTAGAAAAATAGCCGGCAGAAGTGTAAAATTTAGTATCATCATTTCCACCAGATACAGATATAGAGTTATCCGTACCAACACCGGTATGAAAAATGTAATCTTGATAATTATATCTAGTAACAGGGGAGGTTGTTGTCAATGTTGGTGTTAAGACATCTTGCGTTACTAAATCCACCGAACCACCGAATTTTACGGGCGATTGATTTACTTCAATTTGTTTACGTAATTCGCTAATCGTTAAGCTCGTACTAAAACTCACTTGTGGCACACCCGTTTTACCTCTTTTAGTAAAAATTTGTATTACACCTGCGTTAGCTCTCGAACCATAAATTGCTGCAGCAGCGGCTCCGTTTAAGACCTCAATATGGTCAATATCGGATGGGCTGATATCAACCATTCTATTCTGCCCGATACTGCCTACAAAATTTCCTCCATCGTAATTTCCAGATGTATTGGTAACTCTTGTTGTAGAATTATTAACAATTACGCCATCAATAATGTAAAGTGGTTCTGATGATGAATTTACAGAACTTACACCTCTTAAGCGTACAGAAATACCACCTGCCGGATCTCCAGAGTTCTGACTAATTTGTGCTCCAGGCGTTTTTCCTTGTAATGATGCCAATGCATTTCCACTTGGTGCTTTATTTAAATCATCGCCCTTTACGGTACTAACATAACTACCCAATTGTTTACGTGTGGTTCCTTGAGATGTACCAGTTACGATGACTTCATCCAGACCAACTGCGTCACCAGATAAAGCGCCATTTAGCTGAACCTGATCGCTACTGCCCAATTCTACAGTTTGTGTCAATGTTTTGTAACCCACATAAGAAATCTGAATTTGATACTTACCCGCAGATAAATCTACTGCAAAGCTATAGCTTCCGTTTGCTGTAGTGCTTGTTGTTAAAGTTGTATTTAAAATTTTGACTACTGCACCAGGTATAGCATCTTTCGAAGAAGCTTCAGTTACTTTCCCTGTGATGGTGTAGCGCTTAGTTTGCGCATTTGCCATTTCTGCAAATAAAAGCAGCAAAAATGGGATCATCAAAATCGCAAAAAATCTTGGTGACCATTTGAGGTAAAATTTTTCCATAAAATTAGGATTTAGTAAAGATTAGATTAAACAAATTTAGTAAAATACCCAGTAAACAAAACATTTTATTCAGGAAGACTAATCTTTCCCATACAAACAGAAGGTACACCCTTCCTTTCACCAAAGTTTATTGGGCTGCCACAAAGTGTTTCATTTGCTAATACCGCAAAAAGAACGGCTTCTTTTGCATCTGGATTTATATTTAAGTTGCTAGTTGTTATAAAAGTTGAGTTTGGCAACTTAGCTTTTAACAAGCTAACTAATAAAGGGTTATGCATTCCTCCACCACTCATAAAAATATATGCCGAAGCATTTTCGCCGAAGCATTTTTTAATTGCATTAGATATCGTTTCTGCAGAAAAGTGGCATAAAGTAGCCATCACATTTTCTTTTGAAATCGTTTCTGTAGAAGACTTTTTTTGTGCCTCCAGCAAATAATCAAGGTTAAAAAGCTCGGGACCAGTGGTTTTCGGGAAGCCAACTTTAAAGAAATCACAATTAAGCAAAGCCGATAATAGTTCTGGATTCAATGCGCCTGATAAGGCTACTGCTGCATTTTTATCGTAAAATTGATTGAAATGTTGTTGCATATATTGATCCATTAAAGTATTTCCAGGGCCTACATCCGTTGAAAAAATCTCACTGGCTTTTAAAGTTCCGGGTAAATAGGTAAAATTTGCAATACCACCAATATTTAACATTACTCTATCTTCACCCTCTTTAGAAAAGATTAAAAAATCTCCATAAACCGCCAAAGGCGCACCTTCTCCACCTGCTGCTAAATGCTTTTGTCTGAAGTCAGAAAGTGTAATAATTCCAGTTTTAACTGCAATATGATCGCCATCTCCAATCTGCAAAGTTCCGTTAGGATATTCATCCATTTTATGCAAAGATTTTGGTGCATGAAATATCGTTTGCCCATGGCTGGCAATAAAATCTATATCTTCATTTTTATAGCCCCATTCATTCAATGCATCATTTATTAGTGTTGCGTGAATATTTGCCACATGTTCATTCATTAAACATACTAATTGCAAATCAACTTCTTTTTTAGAAAAAATAGCCTTTACCTTGGTTCTGAAATCAGTTGTGTAATCGCTGGTTTTAAATTCCAAGACCTCAATATCCGTATTTGCACCACTTCCCTTTACTTTGCAAAGGGCAATATCCAGGCCATCCATAGAAGTACCACTCATTAAACCAACGATCAGGCGCTCCACTTTTTTTGTTTTAGTATATAGTTTTTCTATTTGAGGATTCATAATTGATTAGTTTTTTTAGTGAAAAATCAAACGTTTGTTTGAGCCTTTAAGCAGATTTTTGGCAAATATTTGCAATAAAAGTAAATAACCTTTATTAAAATTTGGGCATATCTTCCTATATTTACTGCTCCGTACATCATAATCCATACAAAAAAAATGGCTAGATTAAATCTACTGGAGGAGACACGTTTCGAGAAATTACCGGTAAGCGTGTTCGAAAATCCAAAAATTGCTTCTGTTAATGTTGCTCAACGAATCGCAAACATTATCAAGACAAAACAAGCAAACAACACACCTGCAGTACTGGGCTTAGCAACAGGTGTTACCCCAATCGCAGTTTATTCCGAACTGGTTAGACTGCATAAAGAAGAGGGTTTAAGTTTTAAAAATGTAATTACTTTTAATTTGGATGAATACTATCCAATGCAGCCAAATGCGGCACAAAGTTATGTTACGTTTATGAACGAGAACCTCTTCGACCATATCGATATCGATAAAAATAATGTACACATTCCAGATGGAACATTAGCGCTAGAAGACATTCCTGCATTCTGTTTGGATTACGAAAAGAAGATTGGAGATTTAGGAGGGTTAGACATTCAGATTTTAGGTATTGGTCGTACAGGTCACATTGGTTTTAACGAACCAGGTTCTGCTCCAAACTCTGGAACACGCTTAGTTACACTCGACGATTTGACGCGTAGAGATGCTGCTCGCGATTTTGGTGGAAAAAGTTTTGTACCAACAAAAGCCATTACAATGGGTATTGGTACAATCTTCAAAGCAAGAGAAATTATCTTAATGGCATGGAGCCGCAAAAAAGCCTCTATTATTAAAAAGGCTGTTGAAGGTGAAATCTCAGGCGATGTTCCTGCTACCTATCTTCAATTATCAGATAATGTTGAGTTTATTTTAGATGCTCCAGCAGCATCGGAGTTAACTCGCTTTAACACACCTTGGCTAGTTAAAGATTGCATTTGGACCGAAGATTTTATTCGCAAAGCTGTAATCTGGTTGGCAAACACATTAAAAAAACCAGTTTTAAAGTTAACTGAAGACGATTACAACAATAACGGAATGGCTCAACTGGCTACTGAAAAAGGGCCGGTTTACAACATCAATATTCACATTTTTAACAAATTACAACATACCATAACCGGATGGCCGGGAGGTAAACCAAATGCTGATGATTCTCAACGTCCGGAAAGGGCAGAACCAGCCAAAAAACGTGTAATTATTTTCTCTCCACACCCAGATGATGACGTAATTTCTATGGGTGGTACTTTCATTCGATTGGTTGATCAGAAACATGATGTTCATGTAGCTTACCAAACCTCAGGCAATACTGCCGTTTGGGACGATGATGCCTTGCGTTTTGTAGAATTTAATGTTGATTTTACTGAAAAAATGGGACTGGATAATTCGCACCTGAAAGAACTTTATCAAAAGATGAGAACTTTTATCGAGCAGAAAAAACCAAATCAGGTTGATACACCAGAAATCCAAACCGTTAAAGGTTTAATTAGAAAAGGTGAAGCAATTGCTGGCGCTCGTTACTGCGGTCTAGACGACGATCATATTCACTTCCAGGCGCTTCCTTTTTACGAAAGTGGTAAAAACAAAAAAAATCCGGTTACTGAAGCCGATATAGATTTAACTGTAGAGCTATTGCAAAAAGTAAAACCTCAACAGGTTTTTGCAGCAGGCGATTTTGAAGATCCTCATGGAACACATATCGTATGTTTCAATATCATTTTAGCGGCACTCAACCGCTTACGCAAAACAGAAAGCTGGGCAAAAGATTGTTGGTTATGGATGTATCGTGGTGCTTGGCAAGAGTTTGAAACACACGAGATTGAAATGGCTGTACCAATTAGTCCGCAGGAATTGGAGCGTAAGAAATATGCAATTTTCAAACACCAAAGTCAAAAAGACAGAGCTGTTTTCCCTGGCGATGATGCAAGAGAATTCTGGCAACGTGCTGAAGATAGAAACCGAGAAACAGCAAAAGCTTACGACGATCTAGGATTGGCAGAATACGAAGCTATGGAAGCTTTCGTTCGCTGGAAATTTGCAGATTAATTTGCAAGAATTTAAATCAAAACCTGCTTTGTTTGTTCAAAGCAGGTTTTTTTTGTCACAACTTCTAAAATTTTAAAGTTGATACACCCTACTTACTAAATTCCCAGAGAGTCGTCGAAAAATTTTCTTAAACTCAGATCACTTACATGTGAAGTAGAATTATTTTCGTTTATAAAAACAATGTTCTAAATTAGTTCTTCAAACTAACCCAGCCTAGAAATGACCCAGCCTAAACAACGATTACTTTCTCTAGATTTTTTTAGAGGCCTAACAGTAGCCGCCATGATTTTAGTTAACAACCCGGGAAGTTGGGGTCATATTTACGCTCCTTTAGAACATGCTGAATGGAATGGTTGCACGCCAACAGATTTGGTATTTCCTTTCTTCCTTTGGATAGTTGGCGTATCAATTGCCTTTGCCATGAGCAGCAGCAAAGCAGATCCATCAACACATAAAAAAACGATTATTAAAGCTGTAAAGCGTGGTTTGACGCTTTACTTTTTGGGTTTCTTTTTGGCTATTTTCGGAAAACTACTCAACGACCCAGCAAATGCATTACAGACAGTTAGGTTGTTAGGTGTTTTACAGAGAATCGGCATTGTTTTTATCATTAGCAGCATTATCTTTTTAAAGGCATCGCAAAAAACAATATTCAAAACCCTAATCGTCATTCTAGCAGTTTATTGGGCATTAATGACATTTGTTCCGGTTCCAGGTGTAGGTTATGCGAATATGGAAAAAGAGACAAATCTTGCGGCCTGGATTGATAGAGGTATCTTAACCGAAGCACACATCTGGGCATCATCAAAAACCTGGGATCCGGAAGGTGTTTTAAGTACGTTGCCAGCAGTTGGCACCTGTCTTTTTGGTATTTTAGTTGGTATTTGGATGCGAAGAAAAGATGTAGACAACCCAACAAAAGTGGCATGGTTATTTACCGCAGGTATTGCTGCTGTTGTTTTAGGCTTACTTTGGGATTTTCAGTTCCCAATTAATAAAGCCCTTTGGACAAGCTCTTATGTTTTGTATGCTGGCGGTCTGGCATCTGTTGCTTTGGCTTTCTGCTACTGGGTTATTGATGTTCAGGGATATAAAAAGTTTACAACACCTTTTGTTGTTTACGGTGTAAACGCCATTACCGTATTCTTTCTGGCTGGCTTAATGCCAAGAGTTCTAAACTTAATTCAGGTTACAAAGCCAGATGGTACAAAAACTGGCATATTGGTTCGCTTTTACGAAACCTGTTACATACCATTTTTCTCACCAATAAACGCATCCCTGGTTTGGGCAATAACATACGTATTAGGCTTCTATATCCTTCTTTACTTTATGTACAAAAAGAATATCATTATCAAGGTTTAATTACTCCTTAGCTAATGGAATTTCTACACCAACAGGTCCACTGGCTTCACTTTCGTTTTTTAACCTGTCTAATGCGGTAACTAAATAACTGTATCGTTTTCCGCTTTCAACTGATGTATCTATAAAGGAAAGGTAATCTTCAAAGCTGATTTTTAGAATATTTTTGGAATCCAAAATGGAGATTTTCTCCCCTTCAGAAAAACGATAGATAACAAAGCCCGATGCGGTTTCTCCATCTTTAGCCTTCATCGGCATTAGCCATTTCAAATGTACACCATCTTTCATCGCATCAGCCGTTAATGCCAACGGCTCATTTGGCGGCGTTTCATCTAACCAAGGCATTTGTGGTGGCAAAGCAGGATATTTATATAAATCTGTTTTTAAAGAATCTCCTACAGCTTTGGCAACAGTACTTAGAGATTTGGATGAAAAAAATACACTTCCCTGAACGCGACTATTTTCTCTAAGAGTTCGTATTTGGTTAGGAATTTCAGAGAGATTTCTCCAGGCCATTTCTGCTCTAGAATTTACCAAATAGGCTCCGTGTCCGATGTAAACATGCCTTCCGTATGCATTGTTACCCCACCAATCTAAAAGTACGCCAAATGGAGCAACTTTGCGAGTAAAGGTAAAATAGATTTGAGGATTAATATAATCTACCCAACCTTCTCTTACCCATTTACGACTATCTGCATAAAGTTCTGCATAGTTAGAAAGCCCACAACTGGCCGAACCTTCTGCATCTTCATATTTATTACGCCAAATACCAAAAGGGCTGATACCGAATTTCACATATTTTTTATAATGGTGAATACTATCATCAACCATCTTAATTAAAAGATCTACATTGTTACGGCGCCAATCTTTTATATCTGAAATATTATTTGGGTATTTATAAAAAGTATCGCCATCATTTATTTTTTGTCCGGCAATTGGATATGGATAAAAATAATCGTCGAAATGTATCCCATCAACATCATAATTTTTAACAACATCAAGAATAACCTGAGTTATATATTCCCTAACCTCAGGAATACCTGGGTCGAACTGTTTTTTACCACCGTAAGTAAAAAACCACTCCGGATGTTTTCGTGTAATATGATCAACACTTAAAGGTGTTACGCTATTCATACTTGCACGATAGGGATTAAACCATGCGTGCAACTCCATCCCTCTGAAGTGTGCTTCTTTTATTGCAAAAGCTAAAGGATCGTAACCATCCGCAGGAGCAATGCCTTGTTTACCCATCAGCCATTGGCTCCAGGGCTCCCTTGATTTCGCATAAAAAGCATCGGCAGCAGGCCTTACTTGTAACAATATTGCGTTAATGCCCTGACTTTTGTGTCGCTCTAAAATACCAATAAGCTCTTGTTTTTGTTGGTCGACTGTTAAACCTGGTCTTGAAGGCCAATCTATGTTAGCTAAAGTGGCTATCCAAACACCTCTAAACTCTCTTTTTGGTGCAATTTTTGATGTTGCTTGTGCATTTGATATATAAGGTAGTATAGTTAAAGATAAAAGTGCGTATAGAAAGTTTTTAAGCATTATTTCTGTTAGTTTTTTTATTAGAAATGTGAATATGTTTAAATTATAATACAATTTGAACATTAGCAAGTAAACGATTTTTTTTAAAAACTCATATAAGTTTATTAAAAATTTTAATTTGCGCCACATTTACTGACGCCTAATTGTGTTAACATTTACCTATGAAAACATCGTATATTAAACTGAAACGAAAGAGTATTACTTAAAATGGAACCACAAAACGTTAATAAAGGCGATAGAAATAAAATTTACTTCCTTATCATTGTTATAGCAGCATTAATCGGCACTAACGGATATTTATTCTTTAAAGATCGGCAACAAGGCGAAAGATTGGTAACTGTTAGTACAGAAAAAGATAAACTTAGACTTGAGGTTGAAAAAATAGAGGTAGAACTAGATAAGGTTAATGCCCTTAATCTGGATTTAAACGATAAGCTTGTTGATGAACAAAAACTAGCAAGGCAAAAGATAGCCGAACTAAAGCTTGCACTTGAAAAAGGCGAAATTACACAGGCCGAATTAGATAAAGCACAAACACAAATCGAGGAATTAAAAACCTTCATAAAAAATTATAACGACCAGATTATACAGCTTCAAAAAGAAAATATATTTCTAAAAACAGCTAGAGATAGTTTAGAAAATTCGGTTAAAAGTGCAAACGATAAAGCCAATAATCTGGCTAGCGAAAACTCCAACCTCAATGCAAAAGTTAAAGTTGCCGCAGCACTAAAGGCACAAAATGCCGAGATTATTGCTTTCAGAACAAAATCAAGCGGCAAAAAGATTGAGGTAACCAAATCATCAACAGCCGAAAAACTAAGCGTACGCTTCACTGTTACGCCTAACGAACTTGCCGAAAAAGGTCATCATAATATTTTCTTACGTGTTTTTGATCCGGCAGGAAATCTGCTAGCAAATGAAAATAATCGTTTTGAAGCTGATGGACAGGAAATGCAATTTACCCACTCTGTTTTTATCAATTACAATAATGACAGCAGCACTTACACCATCGACTGGGCAAACCCAAAGCCATTCATTAAAGGCATATACACCGTTATCCTTTACACAGACGGCACAACAATGGGAAAAGCTCAATTAGAACTTAGATAAGCTCCATCCTCTCTTTAAACTAAAGGAAAATCCAAATAGAAGGTAGTACCTTTTCCCATCACAGAAGTGAAACTTACGTTTCCACCAGCATTTTCAATTGCTTGCTTAACAAATGCCAAACCTAACCCAGTACCGGATGTTTTTGTTGTAAAGTTTGGAACAAATATTTTGTCGTGTAAAACCGCTGGGATACCCTTACCGTTATCTCTAATTTCGATAAAAGCATTTTTGTTATCGTTGTAGACTAACACACTGATAATGCAATCCGAATCATTATCATTCGCCTCAATTGCATTTTTAAATAAGTTATTAAATGTTCGCAATAATTGGTCTCTATCAGCTTGAATATAAACGTTTATTTCTGACTTATTGTTTACACTTATCTCAACGTTTTCGGCACTTTTAAAAACTTCTCTGGCTTGTTCAATTATCGCCAAAACCGGTGTTTGCTCTAACTTAGTATCTGGCATTTTTGCAAAATTCGAAAACTCAGAAGCAATTTTAGAAAGGCTATCTATCTGCTCAATAAAAGATTTACTGAACTTATTAAATTTCAACTCAAAATTTGGATCTTTCTCTTTCCATGATTTTTCCAATAGCTGAACACCTAATTTAAGCGGTGTTAAAGGGTTCTTAATTTCATGAGCTACCTGTTTCGCCATTTCCCTCCAGGCATTTTCGCGTTCAGATTGAGCAAGCTTAGTTGCACTATCTTCTAGCGCAGCAATCATACTGTTGTATTCCTTAATCAAAGAACCTATTTCATCGTGCCTACGCCAAACAATTGGCTCATTCTTCTGTCCGATTTTAGTACGGCTGAAACTCTCTTGTAAAAATGTTAATGGATTAGTTATTTGATTGGCAAGAAACACCGCAAGCACGCCAATTGCTACAAAAACCAATGCGTAAAGATTTATCAGATTACTTACAAAAAGCGCTATTTTATCTTTGTATTCATCTTCGTTAGAATAATTAGGTAAGCCAATATAAGCTATGGTTTTATTCTGTGCATTTCTTATCGGCGCATAAGCTGCTGCATAAGTTAGATTACCAACCTTTTCGCCTTGATTTATAAATTCTGAACGCTGTAGTCCATTTAAATTTAAATAAGCTTTTGTACCCATTTTTCGCCCTATTATTTTAAAATTATAAAGCTTAGGGTAGGTAGTCATTATCACATCGCCCTTGGTATCATAAAGTGTTAAATCGGCATTATTAACATCAGCAAAATTATTAAAATCAGCTATAGCATTTTCATCAGTACTTATTTTTCCGTCATTAAAAACCTGTTTTTCAAAATTTTGCTGAACCTTTCTAATTTTATCTTTGATCAAAATATCTTGTTGCCCACGATATTCGTTGTTCATATATAGATAGGTTGTCCAACCAACAACAAGTAGTGTAGCCACAACAGTTAACACAATTGAAACCTGAATACGGGTTTTATATAAAATCTTGTTCGCATTTATCATTAAAGATCGGTTAATACTAAACCAACCCACACGGTCGTCATCGAGGTTTTTGATGAGCCAAACTAAACCGTAGAGAATAATACAAAATATAATAAATACCAGAAAGAAAAATGATAGTGCCGCCAAACGCTCAACGTAACCAACTTTTTCTTTGCTGATTATAACCATTTTACTTAGCGTAGGCTTAAAAATAAGATGGCTGTAACGCAAAGCATCATCATTTTCAGTTATAAAATCATCTAGTTTACCCTTAAAAATACTTCCATTTAATGGATAAGTGTAAGCACCAGACTGGTTAAGTAATTTATTATTGCTGTATAAAGCAATTGAATAATCTTTAAATTCTTCATCCTTGCTATATTTTTGCTCGGCTAAAAGATCAGGTAATCGGTTATTGTAATTGTAAGGTTTAGAACGGAGTTCGACAATTAATGTTCCTAATAAGTTATTATTCTTGATAACAGGTACAATTCCAAAATAATCCTGATAGCCAAAGGTATTGTTAACCTGATAGAAGAAGTTGGAAGCCTCTATTTTAATCGAGCCAGATTCAACAAGCTTTTTATACTTTTCAATAGGCAGCGCTTCCGCATTATTTAGTACGGTTTCAAATTTATTGTAATCATAAATATTATAATCGTAGCGGCTTAGGTAACCATCTAAATAGCCTCTAATATGATTCTTTAATACCGCGAAATTTGCTGTTCCATTAGTAAAATATTTCACCAAAAATTCATCTTCGAGTAGTTGCCGTTCTAATTTACCCAAGGCAATAATTGCATTTGGATCTTCTGATGACTGAACTTTCCTTGCAAGCAATTCACGCTCACTTCGCTCTTTAATATCTTTATATTTAATATATTTTATCGAAGTATTAAATGCGAGACAGAAGAATAATATTGCCAATAAACCAACTGAAAATTGCTTTCCCTTTAGATAAGAAATTCTGCCAACCATAAACAGAACTAAGCCATAAACAATAAAGAAAGCAGTAAAATCATGTATTAGTCGGTAAACAAAAACGCTTGCAAAACCCATTAAAAAAAGGATAAGTCGCTCTTTATTACTAACATTTAACTGTTTACTAACCTGAATAGAAACAATAGTAATTAGGTAAATCTGGAACCATACCAAGCACAAAATCACAATACTAACCCAGCTGTTTCCGCTGAGTTTAAGAATATTTATAATATCGAAATTGATTTTAGAATTGTTTATTAAACCAAAAAACAAATCATCAACAAAAAAAGCTACTATGCCAATATGAGCCAATAAAACAATATGAATTAACAACCCAAACCATTTGCTTTCTCTTACCCACTTGCTAAATTGATATTGTTCTTTATGGTTATAAACAAACAATAACCACCAGGTTCCGGCGATTACATTCATTAAAAAATCGCCAAGTGAAGGTACCAGATCACTATTTGCATAAATTTTTGGGTCGAATAATTCCAATGGAAAATGGTGATTGAACCATCCATAACTGATATCAGTTAGTCTTCCTATTAAGAAAAAGCCGAGAAATAATAGGCTTCCCAAAACTAAATAACCTTTTCTTGCAATTAAAGAACATAAGGAGTTAAAGAACATACAGATGCAAAGAATACCTGCAATAAAAAGCCAGAGTTGTGTTTCAGAGTAATAATCATCAGCATACCCTGGTTTAATTTTTAACCCAAACAGAAACGTATCATCAAGACTTCTAATCGAATAGATATCTTTATCATTATAAGATGCAAGTGTTATAATTTTAGAATCGGATAGAAGCGCATCCATGTCATTCTTGAAATATTTATTTTCAGGAACACCATATTGAGATTGGATAGAAATTAGAAATATTAGCGTAAAATCACCTTCAGTTTTCTTGATTACTTCATACCATCCGTTTGAAAAAAACAAAACGGAACTGCCTTCCTTAATGGACGAAGGATTGATATCAGAAATCTTGATTGTACTCCAGAATTTTAATCTGTTGTTTTGAAAAGTTTGAAGATTAATTCCATATTTTCGATAAGCTTCGAGAAAATCCAAGCCTTTTTTAGCATCAGAATCGAATTTCCTGGCTTCCGAAATTTGCTTTGCATCCGAAAGGAAATCACTTACAATTTTCTCTTTTATTAAAAGGTTTTCCTGAACTTTTTTTGCATCACGCTCTAAAAGTTCATCTTTGGTTGTAAACCGGCTTAATGATATAGAGGTTGCTATAAGGCAGCAACCCAAAACGAGCAATAGAAATCTTATTTTTACACCAAAGCTCAATTTCATCGATTTAGATAAAGATATTAAATATTGATAAAAAACAACGCCATAAACAGCTTTGTTTATGGCGTTGAAACTAGTTATTTTTTAGGATATTCTAAGCAACTCTTGCGCTGCTTGTCATAACCTCGCGACTTACCTTTTTAACTAAGCCTTGTAAAACATTTCCGGGTCCAACTTCAACAAATTCGGTTGCTCCGCCAGCCAGCATATTCTCAACTGTCTGTGTCCAACGTACGGCACCAGTTAATTGTTTTATTAAGTTTTCTTTTATCTGAGCAGGGTTGGTATATGGTTTTGCATCAACGTTTTGATATACCGGGCAAATTGGCTCTGAAATATTAGTTGCTTCGATTGCAGCCTGAAGTTCTATTTTTGCTGGTTCCATCAACGGAGAATGAAAAGCGCCCCCAACATTTAATTTTAAAGCTCTTTTTGCACCTGCCTCTGTTAATTTTGCACAAGCTAAATCAATCCCTTCAATACTTCCGGAGATAACTAATTGCCCGGGGCAGTTATAATTTGCAGGAACAACGACAGCATCAATTTCTGCGCAGATTTTTTCTACAACCTCATCCGCTAAACCTAAAATTGCAGCCATTGTAGATGGTTGTGCTTCGCAGGCCTTTTGCATTGCATTTGCACGGGCAATTACCAGTCTTAATCCATCTTCAAAGCTTAACGCATTTGCAGAAACCAATGCAGAAAACTCACCTAAAGAGTGACCAGCAACCATGTCTGGCTTAAAGTCATCGCCTAAAACTTTTGCTAAAATTACCGAATGCAAAAAGATTGCAGGTTGGGTTACATTAGTTTGTTTTAACTCTTCATCGGTTCCGCCGAACATTATATCGCTAATGCGAAAACCAATAATTTCGTTTGCTTTTTCAAATAATTCTGCAGCTTTTGGATTTTCGTAAAGATCTTTACCCATTCCTACAAACTGCGCTCCCTGGCCGGGAAAAATATATGCTTTCATACCCTTAATCCCCTAAAAGGGAAGTTAAATGTTTAATTAAATAATTTATTTTAGATGCAATAAGCTCTTTTAGAGACTTATGGATTAATCCAAACTTGCGGTTATTAACCTTAAAAATTCGGCTCTTGTTTTATCGTTACTTAAAAAAGTACCTGTAAATGCCGAAGTTGTGGTAACCGAATTTTGCTTTTGAACACCACGCATAGCCATGCATAAATGCTTGCATTCCATCACTACAGCAACACCCATGGGGCTTAAAGTATTCTGAATACAATCTCTTATTTCATTGGTTAACCGTTCCTGAACTTGCAGTCTGCGGGCAAACGCATCAACAACGCGGGGAATTTTACTTAAACCAACTATGTGTCCGTTTGGGATATAGGCGATATGTGCTTTACCAAAGAATGGAAGCATATGGTGCTCACACATCGAATAAACTTCGATATCCTTAACTACAACCATTTGGCTGTAATCTTCTTCGAACATTGCAGATTTTAAAATTTCATCGGGCTTTAAATCGTAACCATGTGTTAAATATTGTAACGCTTTTGCAACTCGTTCAGGCGTTTTTAATAACCCTTCACGTTCCGGGTCTTCACCTAACTGACCTAAAATATCTTTATAATGGGTAGCTACAGCCTCTATTTTCTCTTCGTTATAGCGATCTATTTTTACATAGCCATCTCTCGATTCGCCTTTTAATACGTCTTTATTGCTCATTAATGTAGGTTTTAACCAAAATATTCAACATAGTTATTTTCGGTTTCGTAGATTTTAACGCAATGCAAAGCTGCACCACTTTCAGCAATTGGAGCCAAAAGTTGTGCCCAAACCGCAACTGCCAAATTCTCTGTCGAAGCTAGTTTGCCTTTCATAAAATCTACATCAAGATTTAAGTTTCTGTGGTCAACCTTATCTACTACATAAGTATTCATAACATCCTTAAGCCATTTCAAATCCACCAAAAAACCTGTTTCCGGATTAATTTCACCTTTTACAGTTACATATAACCAATAGTTATGTCCGTGCCAATTAGGGTTAGCACATTTACCATAAACTTCAGTATTCTTATCATCATCCCAATCGGTTCGGGCCAGCTTATGTGCTGCATTAAATGATGCTTTTCTTGTTATATAAATCATTATAAAAAAATAAAGCACAAATATACGTATTACCACGAAAGGCTGACGATAATTATAGAAGATGTAAAATGAATGATGAACTTAACCGTTTTAGATTCGAATCTTTCGAGGCGCATTCCTTAACTTTAAACTATGAAAATATTAGTGGTTGCCGCTACCAAAGCAGAGCTTACTTTCTTGTACCAACATTTTAGTTTACAGGAAGGTGATTTTATTGAAGATAAAAAATTTGATATTCTAATTACTGGGGTTGGGATGGTTGCTACAGCTTTTGCACTGGGAAAGCATTTATCGCCAAAGTATAATCTGGTTTTAAACCTGGGTATTGCTGGTGCTTTCGATAGATCTATTGAACTAGGTGGAATTGTTAATATTACTGAAGATATTTTTGCGGAACTGGGTGCGGAAGATGGAGAAAATTTCCTTACAATTACCGATTTAGGTTTTGGCGAAAGTGCTTATAATAGCAAAAATAGTATTAAGATTGGTTTGCCGAAGGTTTCGGGCGTTACCGTTAACCGTGTTAGTGGAAATGAAAGGAACATCAAAAACTTAGTAAAACGACTAAACCCCAAAACAGAAAGCATGGAAGGCGCTGCGGTTTTATATGCTTGCCACCAGGAAAGGATAGATTGTTTACAAATACGGAGCATATCTAATTATGTAGAGCCACGAAATAGAGATAAGTGGAAAATTGGCTTAGCTATAAAAAACTTAAACGATTGGGCTATTGCTTTTCTGACAGATATGAATTGATTATGACGAAGTAATTCACCAAAGCCCTTAATTTTGAATTATGAAACTTACACTCGGTTTTTCTCCTTGCCCTAATGATACCTTTATTTTTGATGCCTTAATTCATCATAAAATTGACACCGAAGGTTTAGAGTTTGACGTTCTTTTTGATGATGTGGAAACATTAAATCAAAAGGCTTTAAAAGGCGAATTAGATATTACTAAATTAAGTTTTCATGCATTTGCATACGTTGCCAACCAATATGCTTTGCTCGATGCAGGGAGTGCATTAGGCTTTGGGGTTGGTCCGTTATTAATTAGCAAGAACCAATTTGAAGGCGAGCTAAGCTCAGATTTAAAAGTCGGTATCCCGGGGAAATACACAACCGCAAATTTTCTTTTAGGTATTGCTTATCCACAATTACAGAATAAAGAAATAATGGTTTTCTCAGAAATTGAATCTGCTTTAATTGATGAAAAGATAGATTTAGGATTAATTATTCACGAAAACCGTTTTACTTATCAGGATAAAGACTTAAGCAAAATTGTTGATTTAGGCGATTACTGGGAGAAACTAACTGGATGCGCCATTCCTTTAGGCGGAATTGTGATTAACAGAAATTTAGATAGGACGATTCAATTAAAAGTAAACCGCTTAATTCGCCAATCGGTAGAATATGCGTTCGCACATCCAAAATCTTGCATCGAATTTATTCGGGAGCATGCTCAGGAAATGGATGAAGCTGTAATGTATAAACACATCGAGCTTTATGTTAACAAGTACAGCATTAATTTAGGCGAAGAAGGCAGAAAAGCAATAGACACCTTATTTACTTTAGCGCAGGAAAGAAATCTAATTCCTGCTGTTAATCAAAATTTGTATATATAATCTTTTCTAGCAAAAAAAGTAAATGTTAACCACTCAAGTAAGATATTAAATACCCTTGAAATTAGTTAACTAAAAGTTTATAGCCTTTTCCGTGTACATTAATTATTTCTACCTGAGAATCATCTCTTAAGTATTTACGCAGTTTACTTAAAAACACATCCATACTGCGCCCATTGAAATAGTTATCATCATGCCAAATGGTAAGTAATGCTTCTTCTCTTGTTAAAACAGCATTTTTCTTTAAGCATAATAGGCGCAATAATTCAGCTTCTTTGGTTGATAGTTTTTGAATCTGATCATCATGCGTAATAATCTGTGTTGTATAATCAAAATTATATTTGCCTATAGAAAATTGGCTTTCAGCCTCTTCTTCTCCGTTATTGGCTTTGTTAGCCACTCGTTTAAACATTGCATTTATGCGCAACAAAAGCTCTTCAATTCGAAATGGTTTGGTAATGTAGTCATCCCCTCCTAAATCATATGCTGCAGATTTATCTTCGAGCATGGTTTTAGCGGTAGCAAAAATAATTGGTACATGGCCATTAACTTTCCTAATATCTTTACCTAAGGTAAATCCATCCTTTTTAGGCATCATTACATCTAAAATGCAAAGATCAAAACCTTGTTTATTAAATGCTTTAAGGCCCTCTTCGCCATCAGTGCATAAAACAACATCGAACTTACCTTTCAGTTGTAAATAATCTTGCAATAATAAGCCCAGATTCGGATCGTCTTCTACCAGAAGTATTTTTTTCATATTCTTTAGTTTATTCGTGTAAACGCTATTTTACTGTAAGCGCTACCGCTTGAGATTTGATTGAGATTCTGCATCATGGTTTAATTTAAGTTCAAAATAGTTAAATTATGACCGTTGTTTCTATTGTATCGATAAAACATCTGTTTGTACCGATAATTAATTTGTTTTATTATAAAGGTAAAGATATTTCGAAAGTAGTTCCTTTATCTTTTTCGCTACTTACTTTAATTGTTCCGTTTAGTTTTTTAATAATATCCTGCACATAATTAAGACCAAGCCCAAAACCCTTAACATCGTGTAAGTTACCCGTAGGCACCCTGTAAAACTGATCGAAAATCCTTTTCGACTGCTCTTTAGTCATTCCTATGCCTTTATCTGAAATATCTATAATTAAATTTTTATTTGTATTTCTTGTGGAAATGGTTATTTCAGGCGAGTCTTTACTATACTTATTCGCGTTGTCAATCAGATTGTACAATACATTAGAAAGGTGAAGTTCATCTCCAAAAATAACGGCATTTTCTGCATCTGTATTTACGGTTAAAATTGCATTTTTCTTTTGCAGCTGAAGACTCATACTATCCAAAACGATCATAATCAAATCGTTCAGATCTACTTCTGTATTTTCCATTTTCAGTTCGCCTTTCTCTAATCTGGCTATACTTAAAACTCTTTCAATGTGGCTTCCTAGCCTAACATTCTCATCATAAATGATATTAGCCAAGCGTTTTAACCGAGATTTATCTTCGGTAACTTCAGGGTCTTTAAGTGCTTCACTTGCAATCATAATCGTTGCAACCGGCGTTTTAAACTCATGTGTCATATTATTAATGAAATCGGTTTTCATTTCAGAGATTTTTTTCTGCTTTAATATAGCATAAAGGGTATAACTAAAAATAAAAACAAGCACAAGTAAAAGACCAACGGAGGAAGCTAAAGTTGCACTCAAATTGCCAACTATAGCAGATTTTTTATTAGGAAAGCTAACCTCAAGTACACCAGGGTCACGAAATAAATCGTTGTTAAAAAGCTCAGTTCGATAGGTGTTTTCTGGCAAAAAAGCCAGACCTGGATTAGAGGCCTGTACAAACAGAACAGAATCTTTGTCGGCAAGTTTAACCTGAAAATTGTAATCCTGAGTGATGTTATGATTTAAAAATTCCTTTTTTAAACGCGAATCTAAAGTGGTAAAGTTAATACGTTGAAATAGCGGTATTTTTTCTTCGGATATTTCTTTCGCAACTTCTTCCAATACTTTATATCTAGAATAATCTGCCGGAACCCTACCTAAAGCAGCAATTTGTATTTCGAGTTTACGCTTTGCGATTATATCCTCCCGTTTAAATTTTTTCTCTAAATCATCAGAAATTTTTGGTAATCCGATTAATAAGGGCTTTCCGGTTTTCAATTCAAAAACCTGATATCTAATTGTGTCTGGCAAATTTTGCGATGTCCTGAAGTTAAAAGTTTTAGTATCGGGCGTAAATAATTTAGACCGCATACTATACCCTTTAATAACCAGGCTTTTAATGTCTACAACAGCATCCATTTGCATATCTAACCTAGCTGCTCCTGTAGCAGGTTTATCAAAACTCGAAAGCGATACATATTCTTTTTCGGTAATTACTTTTGGTGCAGAATATGTAGAACGTATTAAACTATCCTGTTGATTAAGGTAATTTTCTATTTCATTTTCGCGTTCGGCTTCTCTAAGCTCCGAAGCCTGGGCAAACTGCTGTTTTAAATCTTTTATATCCAATAAACGTTGCCTAACATCTTGGCTCCGTTTTATTTTATTCTCAGCATCTTTTCTGGTAATTCTGTCGGCAGCACTTAAACGTTGGATTTTATTTACAAACGATGTTAAAGTTTGGTTCACTTGTTCATCAAAAAGCTGCGATTTGAGGTTATATGCTTCCCTTATGTAATACAATTGCATTACAAACACACCAAGCAAGGCTAGTGTCATTAAAACAGTAATAAACCAAAAACTTTTTTTCTTCATTAACCTTGGCCAATCTTATTTAGAAAGATATGAGTTTCAATCCGCTTCAATATTTAAAAGATGTAACAGAATGTAAAAATACTCAATAAGGCTTTGAGGCGTATGCATTTAACATATTTTAACACGCAAGGTATAAAGGGTTTACAAAAGTCAAATATCTATCTAAAATTTTCTGCCAAAAAAAATGCCGGAAAAACTTCCGGCATTTTATCAAAATTGTTTACTTAAAAAAGATTCTTTATTTAGAAAGGCAAGTCATCATCTTCACCTGGCGTATTACTCACATCAGCAGGTGCTGCATAAGCTGGAGTTGCCGCAGCTGGCGCACCACCTGCTATCGCATTAATTCTCCAAATAACCAAACTATTAAAATATGATGTTTTTCCTGTTTTATCTGTCCAAGGACGACCGCGTAAATTAAAGAAAACTTCAACCTCATCGCCTGCTTTAAAACTATCTAATAACCCCGCTTTATCTTGTAATGCCTCAAAACGGATATATTCCGGATATGTTGGGTTTTCTGCGTATTCTATTATTAAATCGCGTTTTTTAAACGTTTCACTTACTTGCTGTGTGGCACCTACTTCGTGTACTTTTCCTTTAATTTCCATATCAAATACTACTTAATTGTACTATAAAGATCAAATCTCTATAATTTTATTGATAACTTCGCATACAATATGATGCAAGTTTTCCACAATAAAAGCAAGGTAATTATTACCTGCAACAAGCGCCTTTCGCCTTATCTACAAGATGAGGTTACGGCTTTAGGTTATACAATAGAAAGAGCTTTTGCTACTGGCGTTGAGCTCAATATCACACTTACAGAGTGTATTAAGCTAAATTTAAACTTGCGCTGTGCCAGTCAGATTTTGTATTCGATAAAAAGTTTTAAGGCTATTACGCCTGATGATTTGTATAATGAAATTTCTGCAATTGAATGGGAGGAACTGATAGATTTTACAGGCTATTTCTCTGTTACTTCTAATGTTGACAACCCGAACATTACCACACCGCTTTTTGCCAACTTAAAAGTTAAAGATGCAATTGTAGATCGTTTAAAAGAGAAAAAAGGCATTCGCCCAAATTCTGGTTCTGATGCCAATAAAACCGTTGTCCATTTATATTGGAAAGATGCAGAAGCTGATGTATTTATGGATACTTCTGGCGAAACATTAGCTAAACATGGTTACCGAAAAATACCAGGTAAAGCACCAATGCTAGAGGCATTAGCTTCAGGGGTTATTTATGCAACCAAATGGGACAAAAAATCGCCATTTATAAACCCAATGTGTGGCTCTGGAACTTTGGCTATCGAAGCTGCACTAATTGCAACCAATCGTGCCCCGGGCTTGTATCGTATGAATTATGGATTTATGCACATAATCGGCTATAATGAAGAAGAGTTTTTCGCAGAGCGTAGAATTTTGAAAGACCAGGTTATTAAAAATATTGAACTAAAAATTGTTGCTTCAGATTTATCTGAAGATGCAGTAGAAGTTACTCGCAGAAATGCAAAAACAGCGGGCGTAGATACATTAATAGATTTTCAGGTTTGTGATTTCGAGGTAACACCAGTTCCGGAAGGTGAAGCCGGAGTTGTTGTATTTAATCCTGAATACGGCGAGCGATTAGGTGTTCACAGTAAACTCGAACTTACTTATAAGCGTATGGGCGATTTTATGAAAAAGGATTGCAAAGGATATACAGGTTATATTTTTACGGGAAATCCTGATTTAGCAAAAAAAATCGGACTAAAGGCATCGAAGAAAGTAGAGTTTTACAACGGAAAATTAGACTGCCGCTTGTTAGAATACGAATTGTATGATGGAAGTCGCAGATTACCACAAACTGAAAACTAGGGTTTAACCAAAGCTTAACATATACCATAATTATCAATCACTTTGGAGGTGCTTGATAGGAAGTGCATTGCAAAAAATTATCTTTTCTTATTCTTTATTCGTTTTTTTTTAAATGTTAAAAACGTGTTAAACTAATCAATAGCCCCTCTTTTACGGCAAAAATTAAATTTTAACAATCTCTAACTGAACAATTTTCGTACTTATTGGTATTAATATATAAAAAATATCGTTACCTATGGAAGATTTATTGGCTTTAAAGACGAAGAATGTAGCCGGGAATATTAGAAAAATTAGAGAATATAGAGATTACACTCAAGATTATCTAGCCGCCAAACTAAAAATTTCGCAAAATGCATATAGTAAAATAGAACTTGGTTATAGTAAACTTACTATAGAACGTCTTTTTCAAATTGCTGCAATTTTAGAAGTAGAGGTAACACAGCTACTTACTCTTGATCACATTGAACTAATTAAAAACATCTCTTCTGAAGAGAAAAAAAATGGCACCACAAATAGTTAGCAGCTTATCCTTTATAACTAAAGCATAATCATTTTTTTTGTTCTGCATTTATTTCCAATACATTTGTGGAAATTGTTTTTCATGGAAGATATTGTAAAAAAGACTATAGAATTTGTTAAGCAAAAATTAGAAAATGCCGAGGCTGGTCATGATTGGTTTCACATTGAAAGGGTTTATAAAACAGCTGTGAACATCAATAAAATTGAAAAAGGTGATGACTTGGTTATTGCTCTGGCTGCTCTTTTACACGATATTGCCGACCCTAAGTTTAACAACGGAGATGAAGAGATAGGGCCTGCCATTTCTGAACAATTTCTATTATCTGTTTTTGTTGATAAGGAGACAATTGCCCATGTAAAATCAATTATTCAAAATATGTCTTTCAAGAATAGTTTTGATGGGGCTGGTTTTACATCGAAAGAAATGCAAATTGTACAGGATGCTGACAGGTTGGATGCTATTGGAGCCATTGGCATAGCAAGAGCATTTACTTACGGGGGTTTTAAAAACCGCGTTTTGTACGATCCGGCAATTAGACCAGAACAGCATATAACCAAAGAAAGTTATAAAAACACCAGTGCTCCAACAATTAATCATTTCTATGAGAAGCTACTTTTATTAAAAGATATGATGAATACTGAAGCAGGTAAATCAATTGCGCTAGAACGTCATCATTTCATGATACAATATTTGGATCATTTTTATAAAGAGTGGGAAGGGAATTAATCTCCTAAAAGGAGTAGGGCATATATACCCTAAGTAAAATACCTAAAAACAGGTATTTTATTGGATTTGTTCTTGCATTAAATTTATGGAAAAATTAACATCATGCAAAACTTCAATCTCAATTATCATAAAAATAGCATACTGTTAACTTCAATGGTGGCAGTTCCATTAATTATTGCTGGTTCTGCGTTAATGGTTTTACTTAGCCTTCCATTAGGATTATCTGAGTTTGTTTACATAACCATAATTGCCATTTCGTTTATTTTTATGATTACTTTCTTAAGATGGTTAATTAACAACTTCATCATTGTTCCTTGTAAAGCAACAATAAGCCAGGAAGGCATATTTTTCTCACTCAAAAAAAGAAGCTTTCTTTACAAAACGAATGAATTTTTCTCTGCATGGGAAAATGTGAGCAGTATTTCTGAAATATTCTGTTCAAAAACGGGTAGAAATTTTCATCGCATAACTTTTATCAATCCAAAAATAACAGCCAATTTTAGCGCAATAAAATACACTGAATCTGATGCCGATAAATTTTTTAATGACTTGAATTATTATAAGGAGACATTCCTGGCAGATAATTCAAAAATTAGAACTAATAATTTTCAAAATTGGATTGTGTATGAATAACTCCTAAAAAGAATATGTTTAGGTATTATTTTACTAATATTTTTAGTTTTATAAAGCTATATTTGTTAGTAAATTCCTACACTATGTCATTTGATAGAATTCGTGAAAAGTTAAATATTTTGGCTGATGCAGCCAAGTACGATGTATCTTGTTCATCAAGTGGTGGTACGAGAAAAAATGATTCCAAAGGCCTTGGAGATAGCCATTCCTCAGGCATTTGCCACACCTATACAGAAGATGGCCGCTGTGTCTCTTTGCTTAAAATTCTTTTAACCAATCACTGCATTTACGATTGTTTGTTTTGCGTTTCTCGCAAAAGCAATGATGTAAAACGTGCGGCTTTTACTGTTGATGAAGTTGTTGAATTAACGATGAATTTTTACAGAAGAAATTACATTGAAGGTTTATTTTTAAGCTCAGGAATTTTCAAAAATGCCGATTTTACGATGGAGCGACTTCTTTTAGTTTGTAAAAAACTTCGTTTAGAGCAAAATTATAACGGTTACATTCATTTAAAAACTATTCCTGGCGCAAGCGACGAGTTGATTAAGGAAGCCGGCTTGTATGCAGACCGGATGAGTATTAATTTGGAAATGCCCACCGAAGCCGGACTTAAACTTTTAGCACCCGAAAAAAGCCACGCCGATGTGATTAAGCCATTAGATTTTGTGAATAAGCAAATGATTCAGCTTTCCGATGAAAAGAAACTGATTAAACATGTTCCTAAGTTCGTTCCGGCAGGACAAAGCACTCAAATGGTAATAGGCGCAACGCCAGAAAGTGATAAAGATATTATGTACACCGCAAATGCGTTTTATAAAAACTTCGCATTAAAACGGGTTTACTATTCAGGTTATGTTCCTATTAGTAACGATAGTAGAATGCCTATTTTAGGTACACAGCCACCACTTTTGCGAGAAAATAGACTTTATCAAACCGATTGGTTAATGCGGTTTTATGGCTTTAAAGTTCAGGAGATATTAAATGATGCAAACCCAAATTTAGATGTTGATATAGACCCAAAGCTAAGTTGGGCAATTAGAAATATGCAACATTTCCCTGTTGATATTAACACAGCTGATTATAAAATGATTTTAAGAATTCCAGGAATAGGTGTTATGTCGGCTAAGAAAATTGTGCAAGCGAGAAAATTTGGAAAGCTCAGAATTGACCAGTTGAAAAAAATTGGTGTTGCATATAACAGAGCCAAACATTTTATTACTTGTGTTGATAGTCCATATCAATTAAGAGATTATCAGGGAACACAGATTAAAGCTTTTATTATGGCAGATAGTCAGAGTAAATATTTGAAAACAGATAGCAATCAAATGATTTTATTTTAATATTTCAATGTACACATAGAAATCAGGAAATTTAATGACTTATATTTTCGATGGCTCAATGCCTGGTCTTTTAACTTCAGTTTTCGAATGGTTTGAGCGTAAGCCAGGAAAAGTTGTGGTTAAATCAAGCGATATTTTTCAGCCAGAGGCTTTTGCAGAAAGTTTTACGGTGGAAACTAACGCAGCAAAAGCCGACCGGGTTTGGGCCGGATTACAGAAGAAGTTAAAAAAAGATTGGTTAAGAAAATTTTATTGCAGCTATCTTTCCGAAATTCCTGAATCGTATAACCATCTTTTTCAATTTGCCTGCTATGTTTTTGAGAACCAAATCGGCGCAGAAAGTAATTATGGCAACGAAAATGTAATCGCCTTATCTAAATATGCAAAAAGTGTAGAGCGGGAAAAACATCGAATGGAAGCCTTTATCCGATTTCAAAAAACAGGAGATGGAATGTTTTACGCAACTATAGACCCCGATTTTAACGTTTTACCACTAATTTCTAATCACTTTAAAAACCGTTACGCCGACCAGCAATGGATTATTTATGATTTAAAACGAAAATATGGCTTGCACTATAATTTAAACACAGTTGACGAAATTACGATAAAGTTTACAAATGGTGTTAATAAAGCTAATCCGGCTTCTGTTTTAATGGATGAAAAGGAAGAACTATATGCAAACCTTTGGAAAGATTATTTTAAAAGCGCCAATATTGTAGCCCGAAAAAATACTAAATTGCATGTGCAACATGTACCCAAAAGGTATTGGAAATATTTAACCGAAAAGCAATTGAGTTAATCATTCTTAAAGTAAGTTTCAAACATGACGCTTAAACTATCCTTCTTCTTTATTCTTCTACTTATTAAAGGAATTACTTTTGCTCAATTAAATGGCTCTTATTCGCATTCTTTTGGAGTAGACGCCGGAACGAGAACCTTAACCTTTGAAGGGCAAAATTTTACCGACGAGCGCACGGGACATATGAATGGTATTCATGGAGCAGGTTCATTTAAATTAGAAAACAGTAACTTATTCCTTAACTACCATTTGATAAAAAATAATGATTCTTCTTTGTATAAGATTGACAGTAAGCTATCGTATTCAAAATATACCAAAATTTTTGTAAAGGTATTTGATGAGAAAATAGAAATGAATGGATGTAGCGTTGCGCTAAGAGATCAAGACTTTAACATTATTTTATACACCACAACATTAAACGATGGATCCACATCTTTATCAGTTAACAAAATAGAAGGCGTACAATATTTAACTATTGATTTTATTGGATACAACCAAGTCGTCATTCCTTATAGAAGACTTTTAGGTATGGAAAATGATATTTTTGTTAACTTTAAACCGCAAAAAACAGTTATTATTCCAGCTCAGGTAGATATCTTAAAAATTATAAAGTGCGATGATAAAGGTGTTACTTTGCGTAAATCGAACGGCGAAGAGCTGCTATTTATAAAATCCAAATAGCATTGAATTTTTAAGCAATTGAGTTAACATTCCATTAACATAAAAACCACTAAATTGCAGCATGAAATTAAGTGTGCTAGTATTATTTACCGCTTTGGCAGTTGCACTATCCATCGGGATGGTTAACTTTTACTTTCAGCATAGTTTATATTATTTGGCCATTTCTTTTGGCGTTTCTTTTCTAAGTAGCTTTTTGGTTTTCTATTATTTATTAGAGAAATATATTTACACCAAAATTAAACTCATTTATAAGCTCATTCATAACCTTAAGCTTGGTAAAGATTTAAAAGATGCACTTGGCGAATACGTGAGTTCCGACCCAATTAATGATGTTGAGCAGGAAGTAAAAGAATGGGCTGGCGCAAAAAAGAAAGAAATCGATCTGCTTAAAAAACAGGAGCAGTTTCGACGGGAGTTTTTATCCAATGTATCTCACGAGTTTAAAACTCCTCTTTTTGCCATACAAGGTTACGTTGAAACTTTGCAGGATTGCATTGTAGACGACCCAGAAATGGCGATGAAATTTCTTAAAAAAGCGGAAAGTAATGTAGAGCGTTTAAGTTATTTAATTAACGATTTAGATGTTATTGCAAAGCTTGAAACTGGTGAAGCACCAATAAATTACCAAAAATTCGATTTTGTTCAATTGGCAAAAGAGGTCATGGAAAACCTCGAAGATAGAGCTAAAGCCAAAAACATAAAACTTTTCTTCAAGGATAAATATACTGCTCTTACTCCGGTATTAGCAGATAGAGAAAAAATTCGTCAGGTTTTAATTAATTTGATGGTTAATAGCATTAAATATGGCATTGAAGGCGGCGAAACCGCTATTAAGATTTTCGAACTTCATGACCAGGTTTTAATAGAGGTTACAGATAATGGAATTGGTATTGAGGAAAAACATTTGCTTCGTTTGTTTGAACGTTTTTACAGAATAGATACCCATCGTGCCCGCGAAGTTGGTGGAACAGGTTTAGGTTTAGCGATTGTTAAACATATATTGGAAGCACATGAGCAAACAATTTCTGTTCGCAGTACACCTGGAATTGGAACAACATTCGCTTTTACTTTGCAGAAATTTGAGCGTTAGTTTTTGAATTTGTGGAAATTTATAGATGAAATTTTCAGCGATTGGCAGTAAAATACAGCTAACAAAGAAATAAAAAGCCTCTTTTTGTAAATTGGAACTAATTTCTACTGTTTTAAATTTTATAAACCCGATGGCACAAATGCTGACTAAACCATCTGCCACTTCGTTTTATCAAATTGTTTAATTTAAGTACAGGTTTTATCGGCAGTAGGTACAGCGGGGCTGAAGTTCCCTAAAAGATACTGTCTTTCATTTCCAAAAAATGAGTGCTTAACGGTTTAATTTTAGTCTGCTACAAACCTTACCCACACAATTAGAGGCAGATAGATTGCAAATGCCAAGTGCTATTTCTTAATATAATTGATAACTTAACATTAACTTAACATTGAGCTTGTAGCTTTGTGGCATATTAAAAATTAAGATGAACAATATTTTTAAGTTCTTTACGCCTCAAGACAAAAAATTTCACCCGCTTTTTGAGCAAGCTGGTAGCAATGCATTAAAGATTGCTGAATCCCTTTTAGAAATGGTGAGCACGGCAGATGCTGAAAGCAGAAAAACAATTTTTAAAGAAATTGAACGCTTAGAGCATGTTGGTGATGATATCACCCATTCGATTTTTCTTGAATTAAGCAGAAACTTTATTACCCCGTTTGATAGAGAAGACATTCACCAATTGGCTACAGCCGTTGATGATGTTGCTGATTATATCTACGGAACTGCAAATCGTATGCAAATGTATAACATGAATAGCATTAGCGAGCCAGTTGTTAAAATTGCAGAGTTGCTGGTAGAAATGTGTACAGATATTGATAAAGCGATTAAAGAATTGCGCAGTTTTAAAAACATCCGCGTTATTGCTGATGCTTGTATCCGTATTAACAGCGGCGAAAACCAGGCTGATTATGTGTTTACTTTAGCAGTTGCACGCTTATTTGAATACGAAACCAATGCAATTGAATTAATTAAACAAAAAGAGGTTTTACAAACGATAGAAAAAGCAACAGATAAGTGTGAGGATGTAGCGAACGTGCTTGAAACTATCTTAGTTAAAAACGCTTAATAAAAAACAAACATGGTAACTACCTTATTGGTTGTTGTTGTAATTCTGGCAATTGCTTTCGATTACATTAATGGCTTCCACGATGCCGCTAACTCGATTGCAACTGTCGTTTCTACAAAAGTTCTTACGCCTTTTCAGGCGGTTTTGTGGGCCGCACTTTTTAATTTTGCAGCTTACTTTTATTTTACCGACCATAAAGTAGCCAATACGGTTGCTAAAACGGTAATCGAAAACTATATCACCTTAGAGGTTATTCTTGCCGGGTTGGTTGCCGCAATTATCTGGAATTTATTAACCTGGTGGTATGGCATTCCATCAAGTTCATCGCACACATTAATTGGCGGTTTTGCTGGTGCGGGCATGACACATGCTTTACTCACAGGCGCAAGTCCGCTTGATGCCGTAAATATGGGTTATGTGGTTAAAATTGTTTCTTTTATTGTACTAGCGCCTGTTATAGGTATGGTAATATCTGTAGTAATAACATTAATTATTATTAACATTTGCCGCTATGCCAAGCCTGCTACTGCCGAGAAATGGTTTAAACGTTTACAGCTTTTATCTTCTGCGGCACTAAGTTTCTTTCACGGTGGTAATGATGCGCAAAAAGTTATGGGTATTATCGCTACGGCACTTATTGCAGCTAAGGTTATTCCTAATTTTGAGGCAATGCCAGGATGGGTTCCTGTTGCGTGTTATTCTGCAATATCTTTAGGCACAATGAGTGGTGGTTGGAAAATTGTAAAAACAATGGGTTCTAAAATCACAAAAGTTACAGCGCTTGAAGGCGTTGCTGCTGAAACTGCAGGTGCTGTTACGCTCGGTATTACAGAACACTTTGCGATTCCCGTTTCTACAACCCACACTATTACTGGTTCAATTGTAGGTGTTGGGATTGTAAAAAGTATATCTGCAGTACGCTGGGGAGTTACAATTAACCTAATCTGGGCTTGGATTTTAACAATTCCGGTTTCTGCAACATTAGCTGCAATTATTTACGCAGCAATTTATTTCTTAAAATAGAAAAACAAAATCTTTTAAATAATACTCGAAAGACCAAAACTGAAAAGTTCTGGTCTTTTTTTATTGCTACCGTGTAAGGAAGAGAGGAACGTTAGAGGTTTCATTCGGATATTCTTATATTTTGAAGAACTTACCAACTCCCCTTCATTTCCTTAGCTACTTCTTTATCCAAAACATCATCACTTTGTTCTAAATTCTTAATAATGCTTTCTTTGTTTGCCGCAGAATGATTCTGGCTCATTTTGAAAACATGGTCGATATTAGTTACAGATATTTCGAAACCTGTAATTGCCTTTAAATGTTTTTGAATATAATCTTCTCCCATTTTGTTAAACGCCGCCGGACTACTTTCGGGTTTTTCATATTTATCTGTCAAATCTCTAATTACCTGATAAGTTTCTTCAGAAGTTAAGAGTTTAATAATTCCTTTTGCCTGAACGGTTTTATAATTCCAGGTTGAAGCTGATTTGGGGTTTTCGTAAACAGATGCGCTGATGTAAGCATGAGCACCAGTAAAAATGGCCATCACATTAGGGTTTTCTTGAAAAGCTTTACAGTGGTCTGTTTTAGTCATTACATGGCCAATTAATTTAACCGAATCACCATCGATAACAGTTTTAACCGGAACCTGCGTTGCCACTGGAAATTCTCCATCGAAACCAATTAAGGTTACAAAAGTATTTTTATGCATAAAATCAAGAATCTCATCCTGATTATCAGTTGTGAAGTATGGTAATTTGTACATGAAGATTTTTAAGAGAAAAAGATGTAATACTTTAATTAGAATTTAACGCTCAACTCAACCAAATCAGTTCCTTTTTTTGGTAAAACCCAATCTGGCCCACTTTGGATAAGCCGTTTGGCTTCCGAATCAGCCTGTTTATTTAGCGATTTAATCACAACAACATTCGTTGGCCTACCATTCTTTTTAACCTTAAAGCTAACAATAACATATTGCGCTGGCCCTTTCGAATTAAGAAGCTTGTTATTACTTTCTAAATATTGCTCGTAATTAATTGTAGAAACAGGAACGGGCTTTGTTATTTCTTCTGCAGATTTATTTAAATTTTCTACAGCTCTTAAAACAATTTTTTGCGGCACAACAGATTCTTTCTTTCTGCCGTTGGAGCCGGTAATTATGGCAATATCATTTAAAGATTTATCACCAGATAACGCCATTCGAATTGCATTTGGGTCGGTAGTAACAGCTTTATCATTAAAACCTTGGGCTGTAATTACAACCTCATTAAGTTTACTTGCACTATCAATAGGCAAAGTAAAAAATCCACTTGCATTAGTCGCCGTTACCGCTTTAGAGTTTTCTAATTTTACTATCGCACCTTGAACAGGCAGACCATTTTGTGTAACTACATTGCCACTATAAATCATGCTATTTCCAGAAAGAGTAGGTGCAGCAGCAATTATTGCTTCATCAGCCTGCACAGGTTTTCTAGCAGAAAAACTCTCTGCCTTAGCTTTGCTAAGCGCAACACTTTGAGAAACTTTCTCTTCTACAAATTCTCTTTCAGCATTTTTTAAAACTGGAGCTGATTTTGTATTTTTAGCCAGGTCACCCGTTTTAGCGTCAACAATAGCCTTATCAATTAAGGCAGCTTTAGAAGCGTTATCAGGAGAATCACTTTTCTTGGATTCGATTGCTGCTAAAGCCGTATTCGAATCTAAATTTACGACAACACCACTTGCTTTTCGCGAAGCAACTTCTGCATTTCTGCGATTTGTTTCACGCATAAAAAACAAAATACTAACCGCGATAAAGGCAACCGTAGCGGTTGCGGCAATACTTAAACGTTGGGTTGTAATCCCCCAAAGTTTGCGCTTAACTGGTTTAGCAGAAACCCTATCATGAAGCTGTTTTTGAAGTATAGAAAGCATTTGCCTACGTTTCGGAGCTTGCTTCAAGCCCTCGAGGGCCTCCGCTACGAAAGGGTCATCCAAAGCCTGCCTTTCTACAAAGTGCATAGCCTTGGCATCAAGTTTACCATCCAGGTAATCTTCCAGAACATCAATATCTAACCAATCGTTATTCACTGCTATTTTTCTCTATACAAATCTTTAAATTCCGCTTACCATTTTGAATATAGCTTTTAACCTTAAGCATCTCGTAGCCAGTAATATCAGCCACCTCTTTATAGCATTTCTCTTGCAGATAGAATAAATCTAAGCTTTTTCGCTGTTCTTCCGGCAAGGTTTCCATGCACTTTTCCATAATGGTAAGTTGCGTTTCTTTTGTGTTGTCAATATCCAGATGCACAAATTCCGTGTTTTCCACAAAAGTATCATCAATAGAAACGTTATTTTGCTTTGCAGATTTCCTCAGTGCCATTAAACAATGGTTTCGGGTTAAAACATGTAACCAACTTTTAAAATTCTGCACTTCATGAATTTTAAGTTTGGTTACCAATTCCTCAAAAATCTGCATTACCGCATCCTTACTTTGCTCTTCATCTTTAAAATAGTTTAAGCAAACTCCGAAAACCAAATGCATATATTTATTGTAAAGCGTACCCAACGAGTCTAAATCGCCTGAGTTTTTATACTCAGCAATTAATTTGGCATCGTCCTGCTGGTGGTTTCCAGCTGTGTTTTTTATAAACTTCAAAAAAATTGGGTTGCTATATCGAATAATCTTTCAAGTATAAAAAATATTTCTGAGTGATGGGTTATAAACTAAATATTTAGGGATAAATCGCCTGTTGTTTTTTTGAAAAGCAGGTTGCTGTGTTAATCGGTTGCAGCAGTCCCGCCTTTTGTTGCAATCTTTTAAAAATTAATAGGTTAATAAAAGCATTTCCACTTCAGTGGGATTGGGTGGCCACTTTCTTTTAAATATTTAATGGCTAATTGCAAAATACATGGCTCAAAATAAATTTTAACATTTTCCTTTTTCACAAACCTTTATCTTTGAAAATAATTATTTATGGCAGTTGTTTTGCATAGCAAAACCAAATACACACAAAATGAAAAAAATTAATATTCTATCTGCATCCCTAGCATTAATATTATTTACTAGTCTAAATGCCAACGCCCAATTTAAACTGAGCGACATTTTTAAAAAAGTAACCGAAAAATCGACAACAACGAGCGCTACTGGAACACCATCTACTTTAGAAATTGGACAAGGTATAAAGGAAGCTTTACAAATTGGCGTTTCTGCCGGAGCAGACAGATTATCTGTTAAAGATGGTTTTTTAGGTAATTTGGCTGTTAAAATCCTCATGCCACCTGAGGCACAAAAGGTAGAAAAAACACTTCGTAGCATCGGATTAAATTCACTTTGCGATAATGTAATTACCAGTTTAAATCGTGCTGCAGAAGATGCGGCCACAGAAGCAAAACCAATTTTTATTTCCGCAATTAAAGGCATGACTTTAACTGATGCCACAAACATCCTTCTAGGTAATAAAAACTCAGCTACAGAATATTTCAAAAGGGTAACTACTGCTCAATTAATACAAAAGTTTAGTCCGATTGTAACAACAAGCTTAAGCAAAGTAAATGCAACTAAATATTACAGCGATTTAACCTCTCAATACAATCGTTTGCCCTTGGTAAAACCAGTAAATACCAATTTAACTGAATATGTAACTCAAAAAGCAATAGATGGTTTATTTATAGAAGTGGCGAAAGAGGAGTTAAAAATTAGAGATAATTTTAGCTCAAGAAGTTCTACATTATTGCAAAAGGTATTCGGCTATGCCGACAAGAAAAAAAGTTAAGTCTATTTAAAATCATAAAAACAGAAGATTCAGGTTTCGTAAGCGCCTGAATCTTTTTTGTTTAAAAACTATTTGTAAAATTGTATATGACTAAGTTTAACACCTATTTGGCAGCACTTCTTATTCCTTGCCTAGCTTTATTTGCAGCTTGTAATTCTAATAATAAAGCAACGGAGAAACCAACAGCAATGCTTGATACCATTTCTTTAAGCGCCAAAAATTTCGGTTTGGCTTATCAAGATGGAAACAAAATTGTAGCGACTAGCATCGACACCCTGAAACAAATTTCTTTTGGTGGCGCTACTAATCCTGCGATTTCGCCAGACGGAAATAAGTTAGCTTACACTGTTTTAGATAGTGCGGAACACAGAACTATTTGGGTGGCTGATATGGAGAATAAAAGCCAATCGCAATTAAAGGTAAATAATGATAACTACTATCAAGCGGTGTGGTCGCCAAGTGGAAACGCAATTGCTTTTAATATTTTTAACGATAAAAAACTTTGGAAAGTTGGTATCATTAAAACTGATAATACGGGTTTTATAATACTGGATAATGAATCGAAAATTAATGTGTATTCGCCAACCTGGAAAAACGAAACCCAATTAGTTGCGCATGATTTAGTCAATCTTTACACTTTCGATATTTCAGGAAAATTAGTTGAGACAAAATCTATCATTGATTTAATTGGAAAGGAATTTTCTTTATCGAGTAGTAATCGCTTTTTTTATTCGAAAGATGGCAAGAAGTTGATTTTTAATGCTGGCAATACAGATATTATGGATGGATTAACTGGCCCTAGTGAAGCCGTTTATATTTTAGATTTAGCCAGTAAAAAAGTAGAACGTATTTCGCCAAAAGGGATGAATGTTCCTTACGTTTTTCTTACGGCTGATGATAGAATCTTTTACAGTGGTGCCGAAAAACCATTTACAGAAAATAAGATTTATGTTGCTGATTTAAGCGGCAACATTAAAACAGTTGTTGACAAGGGAACGAACCCTACGGGTGCATTAAAGTAATTTTTAACTTTTTTATAGATTTGTTTTTAGAAGTAGTTGTTTCATTGAGCTTGTCGAAATGCCGCAAGTAGAATCTAAAAGGTTCTTCGACAAGCTCAGAATGACAAATTTATATGTTCCTCATTTTTGGGGATTTTTAATCTTCAGTTACAAAAACCCTAACCAACGGTTTCGAAAAAAAATAAAAAAATTTAAAGTAATATTGAGCTTCATCCGTCTACTAGTTTATAAAGCGAAAATTAGTGCCAACAAACGAATCTCAAAATATCATTTCTACGGTTGCCGATTATGGTAAACGCTTGTTCAGTTTCATCCGAGGTCGGGTGAATACGGATGAGGATGCGGAAGATATTTTGCAGGATGTATGGTATCAATTGAGCAATCAGCCGGAAGCTGGTGCAATTGAACAAATTGGTGGCTGGCTTTATCGTGTGGCCCGAAATAAAATTACCGACCGTTATCGTAAGCAAAAAGATGTTCTAATTGAAGATTTGAGCTATGAGGATGAAGATGGTGAAATTAATTTCAGAGAGATTTTATTAGCCGAATCTTTCTCCCCCGAAGAGGAAAGTTTAAAGAAACTTTTCTGGGATCAGCTATTTCTGGCGCTGGAAGAATTACCTGAAAATCAACGCTATGTTTTTGTACAGAACGAATTGGAAGACCGAACTTTTCAGGAACTGGCAGATGAAACTGGCGAAAACATTAAAACCTTAATATCTAGAAAAGGTTACGCAGTGAAACACTTGCGCAGCCGTTTACAAAATTTATATCAAGAATTTATTAACTATTAATTTGCAGAAGATGAGAAATAGAAAGTTTAGCAAGGGCAAGAAATTCATTTTCTTTTTACCCGTTGTAGCATTAATTGCAGCTGCTTTGGGGTTTATAGTGATGTATTTATGGAACTGGATTTTGCCTGAAGTGACGCACTGTGGGCAATTGAATTTTTGGCAGGCAATTGGCTTATTGGTTTTATGCAGATTGCTGTTTGGCAATTTTAACAAAGGCGGCGGCGGTCCGGGTAATCGTTTCCGAGAAAAAGCATGGACATTACGTTCTAAGTGGGATGGCATGAATGAGGAACAAAGAGCCAAATTTAAAGAAGAATACAAGCGCCGTTGCGGCGGTTGGGGCCATCGGAATAAGGAATAATTTTAAAGCCAGCTGAAAAGTTGGCTTTTTTTATGAGCTATTATTGTTAAAAACCTAAAGCATTCTCATTTCTTCTGTTTAACCCAATCTTTTGCTTCTTCTCTTCAATGATGGATTGCGCTACACTTTTAATTTCGATCTTGCTTTGATAGGGTGAGGTTTTTCTTAACTGGTTAAAAAACATTTTCAAAAATCTTAAAGTAAAAATAAAGTTCCTCCGTCTACTGTATTAAATAACAACAGATAACAAGATGAAAAAGATATTAAAAGCTACAGGATTCGGAATTGTACTTGGTGCAACGGCGTTCTTCATTCCATTCATATTTAAGTTTATTCTAATTGCAATGGTCATCGGAATGGTTTTTAGAATGTTTGCGCATTCAAAAAGAAGACATTTCATGCATCGTTTTGAAATGTACCAAAACAACAATCATTTCAGTCAGATTACGCCGATTGATAACCAGTGGTACACACCAACAGTGGAGAGAAATAGTCCGGTTCAAAACATTAACGTAAACTACTAAAAACAATGAAAGCATTTAGAATAATATTAGCACTAATTGTAGCAGGAGCAACATTTTACAGCTTAAATGTATTGGCTATTCAAAACGGCTATCGCGATAGATTAGATTTTAAAAACAGGCACTATCACGATGAAGATTGTAATCGTGATTATCGCAGAAATCACGGTTTCAGTCACCATAAAAAAGGAGGCGCAGATAGTGCAATTACTCCAATAGATAGTGTAAATAAAGCAAATAAGTAAAAATGTCGCAGGTTCTATTTTTAAGCAGCCCATCGCACAACGAGGTTAATCCAATTTTAAACTTAGCAAGCGAATTGATTACCCGTGGCGAACAAGTAACATTCTTTAGTTCTGAAGAATTTAAACAACCCATTGAGGAGATTGGCGCCAATTTTAAGGCATACACCAATAATTTAGATATTTTCAACAGGAACGAAAATGAGAATGAAAAACCAAAATCGGGTTTAATTACGGCGCTTTTAGAGCCTATGAGGTTTATTGATGATATACTAGGGCAAATAAGGGGATTGAAATTTGATTACGCGGTTTTCTCTCCCGCTTATCCTTTCGCCAATATCATTACCCAAATGTTGGGAATTTCGAAAACACAATACGGTGTTTCCAATTAAAATATTGGCCACGGCCAATGAATTAACAAATTAGCATACCATAAAAATTTAAAAAATGTACAACGAAAATAGATGCCACAACGGCAAAATGGATTACAGAGGTTTTGGGCCGAGAGGAAGATTTGGCGGTCGCCACGGCAGATTTACCCAACATGCACAAGAAATGTTTGGTGCCGCATTTAGAAAAGTACCTGCAAATATTGAAGACACTGAAGATAGTTTTATCGTTCATGTTTTTGCCCCGGCTTTAGTTAAAGAACACTTAAAGGTGGTAACCAAAGATGATGTTTTAACCATTTCTTATAGCCCGAAAGATGACGATAACACAAAAGAGAAATTTAGCAGAAAAGAATACAGCAACGGCGCTTTTGAAAGAGCTTTTGCTTTAAACGGAAAAGTAATTACCGAAAGCATTTCAGCAAGTTATACTGATGGCATTTTGAAAGTAACCCTTCCGAAAAACCCCGAAACGAATACGCCAGCGAAAAATATTCAGGTGGATTAATTTTTGTCTATTATAATTTCCCAGGGTCTCGACGAAAATCGGGACTTTTTTAGGTTATGTTTTTTGCAGTTTTTTTGCCAAGGAACACAGAAAGCTGGGAATTATTTTATTATTGGAGATTTGTAATCCTGAGTAACTCGTATGGACAAGTGCAAACTAGGTTGCTTGCACAGTTTTAGTTCTCTAAACCCGATTGTACGAAAATACTTTTTATTCCCTAAATCCCCAAAGGGGACTTGGGGAAAAAGATTGTAGTGAGAGCGGGACTGATTTCTCCGAAAGGAACAGAACATTGCTTTCCAAATCCATATTAAAATTTGATAAAAATGTCGTTTGCTATTCGGCTTAATTTGAGGTACTTTTGCTAAAAGATATAAATACAACAGATTGAATTTTAACGACTTTAACTTTAACCCAGATTTACACGAAGGCCTGATGGCCATGGGGTATAAAAGCGCTACTCCGATACAAGAACAAGCTATTCCTGTAATTTTAGATAATCACGACCTTATTGCTTGTGCCCAAACCGGTACAGGAAAAACGGCAAGCTACCTTTTGCCGGTAATGGATAAAATTAGTCGTGCCGCTGATAGACACAATAATACTTTAATTTTAGCACCAACACGAGAGCTTGCCCAGCAAATTGACTTACAAGTAGAGGCATTGGCTTATTTCACCAACATCAGTTCGCTTGCGGTTTATGGAGGTGGCGATGGCATTGCGTATGAACAGCAGAAACGTTCAATGCGTGATGGTGTTGATATCATTATTGCTACTCCTGGTCGTTTAATGGCACATTTATCCTCTGGTGTTTTAAAATTAGAGCATTTACAGCATTTAATTTTAGACGAGGCAGATAGAATGCTAGACATGGGTTTTTATGATGATATTATTCGCATCATTAGCTACCTGCCAAAGAAAAGACAAACGCTATTATTTTCGGCCACAATGGCACCGAAAATTAGAACAATGGCGGCTAAAATTTTACATGAACCACAGCAAATTACCATATCAATTGCTAAACCTGCAGAAGGAATTGACCAGCAGGCTTATAATATTCACGACCAACAGAAACAGGCTTTATTAACTGAGATTTTTAAAAGCGGCCAATATAAGAGCAGTATTATTTTCGTTTCGACAAAAGATAAAGTTAAGGCGCTTTACAAAACCTTTAAGAGTTTGGGTATTAAAGCTGAAGCTTTCCATTCGGATTTGGGTCAAAAAGAGCGTGAAGATATTTTATTGGCCTTCAAGAATAGAAGATTGCCTATTTTAATCGGAACAGATGTTTTATCTCGGGGTATTGATGTAGAAGGAATTGATTTGGTTATCAATTATGATGTTCCGGGCGACCCAGCAGATTATGTTCATAGAATTGGTAGAACTGCAAGAGCGGCTACAAAAGGAACAGCGATTACTTTGGTTAACGGCAGAGATAAACGCAAGTTTGATAATATTGAGAAACTGATTGAAAAACCAGTTCCACGCATGCCTTTGCCTGAGGCTATTGCAGCAATGGAAATTACTAATGTTGAAGAGAAAAGACCGCATCAGAATAACGGTAAGAAAAAGGTTTGGCATAAGAAAAAGCCAAAACCAACAAGCTAGTTATTTAACACTTTCATGATATTTTACATCCATTTTTTAAAACAATTAAGAGTAAATTAGCTTAATTAAAGAATTATAAAATGGATGCAAAAATTGGAATAACCGGAGAAAACAGGCAAGCTGTTTCGGAACAATTGGCTAAATTATTGGCCGATGAATATGTTCTTTACACCAAAACACGTAATGCACATTGGAATGTTGAAGGTGCTGATTTCTTAGCAAAGCATAAGTTTTTCGAAGATCAGTATAATCAATTAGATGAATTTATTGATAGCGTTGCAGAGCGTATTCGTAAAATTGGTCATTATGCACCAGCTACCTTAAAAAACTTTTTGGCTTTAACTCACTTAACCGAGTATAGTGAAAGACATAATGATAGTTTAGGTTACATTAAAGACTTATTAGCCGACCACGAAGCTATTATTGAGTTTATTAGAGGAAATATTAGCCCAATAGCTAATGATTATGGCGATGCCGGAACAAGTGATTTTATTACTGGTTTAATGGAGAGCCACGAAGAAATGGCCTGGTTTTTAAGAGCCCATTTGAAATAAGATTTAAATTATTTTTTTGAACGCCAATGGGGATTATTCTTATTGGCGTTTTTCTTTTATAGATTATATTTGCCCCAATCAATGGCAAACTTCATTCTTATCGGCTTATGCATTCTGGCTGGAATTCTTTTTAGAAAGAGTAAAACCCTACCTAAAGATGCACACAAAGGCATTAATGCCTGGATAATTTATATCGCTTTGCCGGCTGTTTCATTTAAGTATTTGCCACACATTAACTGGACAAAAGATTTGCTTTTTCCAGCACTTGCTCCAGTTTGTGTCTGGATGCTTGGCTGGCTGTTTATTACGTTTTATAGTCGCTTTGGCAAAATAAGTAAAGCTACATCTGGTGGTTTAAAATTGGTCAGTTCTTTAAGTAATACTTCGTTTATCGGCTTCCCTTTAATTGTTGCTTATTTCAGCGAGAAAGAATTGGCCATTGCAATCATTTGCGACCAGGTTACTTTTACGCTTTTATCAACCATTGGAATAATTACAGCGATTCGTTCGTCGCAACAACAGAAGTTAAGTGCAAAATTGGTTCTTAAAAAGGTCTTAACCTTTCCGCCACTAATTGGCTGTTTTTTAGCGCTGATTATTCCTCGCTATTTAGATATTACCACTTTAGATCCTTTATTTGATAAGCTCGCTGGAACTGTTGGCCCGCTGGCGTTGTTTTCTATTGGTTTACAACTGAAATTTGGCGGTTGGTTTAGCGAACTGAAACACATCAGCTTTGCGCTACTTTACAAGCTTATTTTGGCTCCACTTTCTGTTTTGCTTATTGCTCTGCTTTTAGGGATGAATGGAATGATAACCAAAATTACCATCTTTGAAATGGCAATGCCAACTTTATTAACTGCTGGCGTTGTTGCAGATCAGTATAATTTAAACCCAAAGGTTTCTAATTTAGTTGTTGGAATTGGAATATTATTATCATTTGTAACAACAGGCTTGTGGTGGCTGGTAATTAGTTCTTTAAAATTATAATTTCAATTTTAAAATTGTATAAACTATATTAGTAATTCTAAATAAACGATAATGTCCCACTTCACAAAAGTTGAAAAAAAAGATGATATTTCATATCAAGAATTTGTAGACGAACATCTTAAAAAGAGAATCCCAGTAGTTTTTAAAAATGCTACATTAGCATGGGAATCAAATACAATATTCACCCCTGATTTTTTTAGTAAAAACTTTGGAAATCAAACAACTACTTCTGGCGGTATCAACTACACGATGAATGAGATTTTAGAAATCACAAAGAATAGCACTCCAGAAAATCCAGCTCCATATCCTATCCTTTTCGAAATACCTAAACAATTACCAGATTTATTAAAGTATTTAGATCCAATTCACATTAATTATTCAAGGCCAAACTGGTTTGCTTCAAAAAACTTTCCTTATGGCAAGTATGGAAAAAACATACAATTATTTATTGGCGGCAAAGGCAACCAATATAGCCTTCATAAAGATTTTTTTCATACTAATGCGTGGATCACTCAATTATATGGGCAGAAAAAATTTGTTGTCTTTCCTCATGGTCAAGATGATTATCTATACGCGGGAGAAAAAGGTTTCGATAGCTTCCTTTCGCCTATAAACATTTTAAATCCTGATTTAGAGAAGTATCCTGATTATAAAAAAGCAACCCCGTTAGAGATTATTCTTGAACCAGGTGAAACCATATTTATTCCTAACGGTGTATGGCATACTACTGTTGGAATGGGGCACAATATTTCACTGATATTCGATCAATTGAATGCCAGAAACTTTGATGATTGGACAAAAGACATTTATACAATTAAAAAGGATCAAGGACTACTTAAATCAAATATGCATTACGCTTTCGCTAAAAGTGCTGGAATATTATGTAAAATTAGAGAAGTATTCGGAGAACGATTCTAATTAACATTCTGGCAAGCTAATCGGAATATTTGTAGCTAAACCACCATCTGATGTTTCTTTGTATTTCGCGTTCATATCCAGCGCGGTTTCCCACATCGTATTAACAACTGCATCTAAACTCACTTTTGCCTTATCAGGATTACTTTGCAAAGCAAGTTGACTTGCCGTAATGGCTTTAATTGCACCCATCGTGTTCCGCTCAATACAAGGAATTTGAACCAAGCCTCCAATTGGGTCGCAGGTCAAGCCTAAATGATGCTCCATAGCGATTTCTGCTGCCATTAAAACCTGCCGTTGAGAGCCGCCTAAACATTCCGTTAAAGCAGCCGCAGCCATCGCAGAAGAAACGCCTATTTCGGCCTGGCAACCGCCCATTGCAGCCGAGATCGTTGCACCTTTTTTGAAAATACTTCCAATTTCTGATGCACAGGCAATAAACTGAATTATTTTTTCTTCAGAATAACCATCGCAAAAAGTGATAAAATATTGCAAAACTGCAGGAATTACGCCCGCTGCCCCATTTGTTGGAGCCGTAACAACTCGCCCGAATGAAGCATTTTCCTCATTAACAGCAAGCGCAAAACAACTTACCCAGTCTAATGTATAATTAAAACCATTTCCTCCTTTTCTAATGGCTTCAAGCCATGAATTATAATCGTGGTATTCGGATTTACTAATCAGTCTTTTATTTAGAGGAAAAGCCCTTCTGGCAACATTCAATCCACCTGGCAAGAAACCTGTTGTATGGCAACCGCGATAAATGCAATCCCTCATTACTGCGAAATGTTGCAGGATACCAGCCTTTGTAACCGATTCTGGTCGCCAGGCAAGTTCATTCTCCATTACAATTTCACTCACCTTTAAACCTGTTGATAAACACCAGTGCAAAAGTTCTTTTGCTTTCTCTACCGGAAAAGGTAAATCGACCTGAACTTTTTGGCTATTATCTTCCCCCTCTTTTACCACAAAACCACCTCCAATAGAATAATAAGTTTCAGAAAAAGCCTTTCCGTTTTTAAACAAAGCCTGAAAAGTAACTGCGTTTGGGTGAAAAGGAAGGCTTTCGGCAAATAAGAAAAGTAAATCATTATCGTAATCGAAATCGATAATTAAATCGCCTGCAAGGCTTAATTTTTTATCTCTTTGGATGGCTTCGAAAGTTGGTGTTACCGCATCAACATCGAAAGTTACGGGATCGGCGCCACTTAGACCCAATAATATTGCAACATCAGTTCCATGGCCTTTGCCTGTTTTAGCAAGCGAGCCATAAAGCAATATTTTTATCATTTCTACATCTTCTAATAGATTATTCTCTTTTAGCGAAGCGGTAAATTGCTGTGCAGCTCGCCAAGGCCCAAGCGTATGCGAACTTGATGGACCAATGCCGATTTTAAAAATATCGAAAACTGAAATTTGTTCCTTTATCATTATGAATAGTTAGTTACAGATTATCAATTTTGCATGTAAACCCGTTAAACAAAGCTATAATAGTTTTTAATTAAATGACTAAATTAATCTTCAAAATTACACATCTATTGATTTATAGATATCGTTATCTTTTGCAAAAATTGCCTTCGAAATAAGTTAAGATTTGATTTTTTCTACAATACTGGCAGTTATCAGATAGTTCTTGACCGCAGCCTAGAAATCAAACTCTATGATATCCTCATCCTTTAACATCCGTTCTACAAATATCTTATGATTTTTGGGCGTTCCTGTTGCAGTCCAGTTCCCGGTAATTGTATTATTTACCAATTGATGTTTGCCTCGCTGAGGTTTTAGTTTGCTTTCTCTAAAAACTTCTTCATAGCTTTCTAAATTGCCATGTTTATGCTGCTTTTTCACAATACGATAAAGCCTTTTGGTAAAACGTCTATCTCCAATTTCTTCAATAAAGGGAAAAATAATTAAGGCTAAAAGCACCACAATTGTAACACCAATTGCCTGTTCGTAGTAGCCAGAACCAACAGCCATACCAATTGCAGCCACTATCCAGATGATGCAAGCCGTGGTTAATCCTTTCACTCTGTTTTCTTCTTTAAAAATAACGCCTGCACCAAGAAAACCTATTCCAGTTACGATGTTAGAAGCAATTCGATCTTGACTTGTTGGGCCAATTTTTATAGATAAAATAGTGAATAACGTAGCGCCCAAGCCAATCATCATCATGGTTTTTAAACCTGCAGATTTACTTCTGTATTCCCGTTCAGCGCCAATTAAGCCACATAACAATGTAGCCAATAAGAATTTATTAACTTCACTTTGTGTGATAAAATATTCGTGCTCAAAAAAGTTTTGCGTCATACATTTCAGTTTCCAATAAAGACTAATTTCGAAAATTATAATTGAATAATGACTATTAGATGGGTAAAGTTTTTAATGTAATAATTGGTAAAGCCATTGCTAAAATTAAAAGAGGTAATATTTTAACCATTTCTATTTTAAAAAGGTATTCAGAATAATGACTTTTAAAGTTAATTAATTGAAAAATAGACCCCTAAACAATTTCTTTGTTACAAAAAATCCCCCAAGACATTAGTTTTGGGGGATTTAATTTTACTCGTAAATTTATAGAGTGATTGATTACATCATACCACCCATGCCACCGCCACCCATTGGAGGATGTGCTGAAGCACCACCTTCTTCAGGCTCATCTGCTAAAACAACCTCAGTTGTTAATAACATTGCTGCAATAGATGCTGCATTTTCTAATGCTACACGAGAAACTTTAGTTGGATCGATAACACCAGCACCAATTAAATTTTCATAAACATCAGTACGGGCATTGTAACCGAAATCTGCAGTTCCTTCTTTAACTTTTTGTACAACGATAGAACCTTCAATACCTGCGTTTTCGCAAATTTGACGTAATGGTTCCTCGATAGCACGACGAATGATTTGAATACCAGTATTCTCATCTTCGTTAGCACCTTTAAGGTCAGCAAGAGCTTCTACCGCACGAATGAAAGCAACACCCCCACCAGCAACAATACCTTCTTCTACAGCTGCACGAGTTGCATGTAAAGCATCATCAACACGGTCTTTTTTCTCTTTCATCTCAACCTCAGAAGCCGCACCAACATAAAGAACTGCAACACCGCCAGCTAATTTAGCCAAACGCTCTTGTAATTTTTCTTTATCGTAATCAGAAGTAGTTGTTTCAATTTGAGATTTAATTTGGCTAACACGAGATTTAATATCTTCTGAGTTACCAGCACCGTTGATTACAGTTGTATTGTCTTTATCAACAACAACCTTTTCAGCCGAACCTAAATAAGTTAAATCAGCATTTTCTAATTTATAACCTCTTTCTTCTGATACAACGATACCGCCAGTTAAAATAGCGATGTCTTCTAACATTGCTTTTCTTCTATCACCAAAACCTGGAGCTTTTACAGCAACAACTTTCAGTGAACCACGGATTTTATTAACTACTAAAGTAGCTAAAGCTTCGCCATCTAAATCTTCAGAAATGATAACCAAAGGCTTACCAGTTTGAACAGTTTTTTCTAAAACTGGCAACAATTCTTTCATGTTGCTAATTTTTTTGTCGTAGATTAAAATGTAAGGATTTTCTAATTCAGCTTCCATTTTATCTGCATTAGTAACAAAATATGGAGATAAATAACCTCTATCAAATTGCATACCTTCAACTGTTTTAACTTCAGTTTCAGTACCCTTTGCTTCTTCAACAGTTATAACACCATCTTTACCAACTTTGCTCATTGCCTCTGCAATTAACGAACCGATAACCTCATCGTTGTTAGCCGAAATAGATGCAACTTGTTTAATTTTGTTATTGTCTTCACCAACTGTTTGTGATTGAGCTTTTAAGTTCTCTACAACAGCAGCAACAGCTTTATCAATACCACGTTTTAAATCCATTGGGTTTGCACCAGCAGCAACGTTTTTAATACCTGTAGTAATAATTGCCTGAGCTAAAACCGTTGCAGTTGTTGTTCCGTCACCAGCAATATCTGCTGTTTTAGATGCAACTTCTTTAACCATTTGAGCGCCCATGTTTTCAACCGCATCTTTCAATTCGATTTCTTTTGCAACAGTAACACCATCTTTAGTAATAGCCGGAGAACCGAATTTTTTATCGATGATTACGTTACGACCTTTAGGGCCTAAAGTTACTTTTACAGCATTAGCTAAGATATCAACACCACGTTTCAGGGCGTCACGTGCTTCCACGTTATATTTTACTTGTTTTGACATTTTTATTTACGATTTTAGAATTACGATTTACGATTTTTAAAATCTCATCGTGTTATAAATTTAACTTTCTACTTATTATTATCCAACTACAGCGTAGATATCAGTTTCACGCATAATTAGGTAATCTTTACCTTCGTAAGGGAATTCGGTACCACCGTATTTACCATAAATTACAACATCGCCAACTTTTACGCTCGCTTTTTTACCGTCAGCATCCTCTTCAGAAACAGAAACTACAGTTCCTTTAGATGGTTTTTCTTTTGCAGTATCAGGGATATACAAACCCGATGCAGTTTTTTCTTCTGCCGCAGCCGGTTCAACAATAACTCTGTTCGAACTGCCAGCAATTGGTTTAAGGTTTAACGCCATAACTTTTATTATTTTTTATTTTGATTTTAAGTTTTTTAACTAAGCATACAATTACACTTTTTATGCCAAGTACCATTCAGGGACAAATTTACACCTGTACTGTCAAATTGCAAACGATACAGGAATATAAAGTGCCAGCTTGGCAGGGAAGTTTTTTCTTAATTGACAAGTATTATGATTTGAAAAGGTGCTTTAGTATTGCTTCGGTTAAGGTTGACCCCACTTTTTACTTCAAGTCCTCGTTACACTCCCGGCTTTACGATACAATCGGCTTTAAATGGCTTAGGTTGCGGTACTATCTCAAAATGTTTCCACTCAAAATGCTAAACAAATAATAAAAATTTCTTCTGACCTTATTATTGGTGTTATTAAAAAGTAATAGATTGTTATGGTGATAACATCAACCAAAAGTTAAACATCAGCCAGAGTTCAATTGGTAATGTTATTTCCTATTCAAAATTGCCAAAGCTTTATCTAAAACTTCGTCTTTACCTGCCCTGATTCCTTCGATAGTTTGTTGTACCACAACATCGGGAATAATTCCAATTCTTTGAGTTTCGGTTCCATCAGGGTAATACACGCCTGTACCGGTAATCATTGTCCTTAAATTTCCAGGTAAAATTATTTCACTTGCGTCACCATCAGCACCAGATGTTTGACTTCCAACTACAATTATATTGGGAGCAGTTTTCAAGGCCATTAATGTAAATTCCGCACGACTTTGGGTTTGCTCATTACAAAGCACAATAACTTTTCCCTGGTAGTATTCAGAATTGTTACTTCCACAAAATAGAACATCGGCATAAGTAAAATTTCCAGGATTATTTACTTCTGGGATAATACGTTTAACGAAAGGCTTCTTTTCTTTATTATGAAAATTTGCGATCTCATAAAGTATAAAATTAGGGTAGTTTCTTAAATCGAAAATAATTGCTTTTGTGTTTTTTAAACCGTTTAAAACTAAATCTACTTGTTTGAGCTGAAGATTTCCCATGTTAACATAACCAATATCACCTTCAAGTATTTTACTAGTATCTGCACGATTACTAATATTCCATTTATAATTTATTTCATTGTAACCATATCTTGAAATTATTTTCTGTTCTACTTTTCCGGCTCGCTCAAACTCGGTCTCAACTTTGTTGCTTTGGCCGTTAAATAAAATATTATAGGCGGCGTCTCGCAGCTTGATGGCTTGATTTGAAGCACCTATAAATTTCGAATTTTGTTTTAAAATATCTTCGACACTCAATCCACCAATTTTCACAAAAACATCGCCAATCCTTACATCATCTTTTTTGCTCAATTCTTCATTGTGAAAGCCCGTTACAACAGCTTTATCATCAATAATCTTAAAATTAAAAGGAACCCACTTAAACCCAAAATATTTATTGGTATACTGTGTTGCAAATTTCCCATGGCTATCATCAATCCTTGCTGTTAACTCAAGTATCGCCAAATGATAAGAAGTTGTGTCAGCAGCATATTTAAATTTCGGTATCATTTCCACCAAAACAGCACTCCATGGCTGGTTGGTTTTATATTTATAAGGAAAAAAATAACTGATAATATTCCAATAACGGGAAAGTGTTAATAACCGCATTTCTGCAGATGGATAAATGGAATCGGGATATTTTTTTTCATTCTCAAAATTCGTATTTCCAACGCCCTTTACCTGGCTAACGTAATAATTAGACTTTTGATTTCGGTTATTTCTAATATTCACTAACTCATCAATCAATTCTCTGTCAAAAACTGATGAATCTTTAAGCCATTCAAAATTACTATTCGCTTTTAAGCCTGATTTTGGTTCAAACTGGCAATCTTTACAGACATCAGGCTTTCCAAGGCTTCGAATCCATGTGATGTAATATTGGTTAATTTCTTGCTTTGAATTTAAGGCGTTAAAATCCTTAATTCTTTTAGTAAACTCATTATCCCAATCTATTTTACCCTTAGCAACAACAGGGTGATGATATTTTAGAAATCCCCAGATTTTAATAAAAGTTTCAGTTTTAGTAGTTTCTGAAATACTGGCTTGAGCGAACGATACAAAAGAAGTAATGGAAAGTATTATAATGGCAATAAGCTCCTTCATTTTTCAATAATTAGTTCTCTAAATATAAGAACTAACAAACATTATGTTTCTGGCCTCTCTGGCTTTAAGCTGACTTTTAACAAAAATTAACACAGCATATATAAAAAGCTAAACGCAAAAAAGCTTTCCCTTTTGAGGAAAGCTTTTAAATATCTTGTAGGTCTAAATTACTTTTTCGTTGTATCTGCAGTTGGAGCAGGTTTTGCAGGCGCTACATTATTTGTTGCACCCCCACCAATTGGAGAAGGTGAAGGCATTTTATTTAAACGATCCTGAATTTCTGTGTTACCAGTAGCAGCTGCAGGGCCACCAGATTTAGCGATAGTTGTAATAGATAAGGTTAACACCACAATAAGTGCCAACAAAAACCACGAGCCTTTTTCCAAAACATCGCCAGTACGTTGTACACCAAACATGTTGCTGGTACCACCACCTGTTGCTAAACCACCACCTTTAGGGTTTTGTACTAATACAAACAAGCCTAAAGCAACACAAGCAACAATTAATAAAATAATTAAAAAGGTTATCATGATTAAAATATATTTTTAAAATTTCTTTTCTATAGATTGGATAAGGTCGGCAAAGTAACCACTTTTTTCTGGATATTTCAAACTTAATTTTTTATAAGTATCTATCGCTTTGTGGTAAAGCATTTGCTCGATGTAAATTTTAGCTAATGTTTCCGAAACAAGGTCGTAATGGTCTTCGGCACTCTTCTTGGCTTTATTCTCGTTATCTATTTGTTCTGGTTTGGGTGGTTTTATTGTTGGGTCTTCTTTTAAGAATTTCTCAATAATTTCTGCCCCTTTAACATCCTTTACATCTGCAGAGGGGTATTCTGCTAAATGATCGGCAACTTCGAAAGGTGTTTGTATGTGAAAAATATGCTCTACATACTGTTGTTGAAATTCTGCCCGTTCCTGATTTTTAGTTTGTGATTGTCTTGCAAGTTCTGGCTTTGGCTGTGCGTAAGGCTGAAAAATTTGCTCATGTTCTTTGCGTGTTTTAGCCAACCACCATAGAAATGTGTAAGGTAATTGGTCGTCATCATATTTGGAAACATAACTGTTTTCGGGCTCATCCGGAGTGACCGTTTCTATTTCAGGCGCAATTGTAACTACATCGGTACTTAACTTTTGCTCGAAAGCAAAGAAATCAGTTTCGGCTACACTTTCTATAAAATTATCCTCTTCAACGGGTAAATCCATCAAATGGCTATCAATACCTGGTAAATTGTTTGGTGTTTCTATATTGACCGCATTTGTAATTTGATGATTTGATTCTTCGGTTACCTCGCCAATTTCCTCAAAAATTTCCTGTTCGTCTGCTGTGCTTTCCGCATCAATCGCTGCAAATTCGGCATCATTAGCAATATTTAGCTCAAGCTCGATATCGTTTTCAATAGCTTCATCAACAGCTACAGTTTGCAATATATTCTTTAAAACATTTCCATTACTATATAATGCAGCTTTGACAACATTAGTCGCATCAGCCTTTGCTAAAAGTAAATGAACGGGTTGTGCATAAGGAAATTGATCTAGCATTTCATGCAACATGGGTATATGCTCTTGCCCAACCTTGCCAGGTTGTGCCAGTAAATTCGCAAGTAGCTTTTTGTTATCCATATCGAGGTTTGCTGCTAAGATAAATAATGCAGATGGTTTTTAAAACAGTTTAACCTACCACTGGGCAAAAGCACGATTAAAAACATCTTCTGTTAATTGCTTATTAATATTTTCAATTGCTACGGGTTGAAGCGATTGAATTGAAGCGCCGTTTAAAGGAAAATCGTAAAAACGCGAAAAGCTTTCCTCGAAGCTTTCTTTTTCGTGGCCTTTCATATTATTTATGTATTTCACAGAAACCGTAATGGTTAAACGGTTATTCGATGCTGTTGGCGTAGCGCTTGATGTTAAAGCAACCGGTCTGATTTCGTAACCAGTAATTCTACCTTCAAAAATTGCATCGCCATCATTTGGTGTAATACTTAATCGGGTTTGACTACGAATACGGCTTTTTACAGCTTCAGTAAATTGCTGACTCAAAGTCGGTATCACCAATGGCGCACTATTTTCGAAAAAACGAACAGTTACGGTTTTCATTTCTGGAGCGATAGATGCTCCACTGAAAGTATAAGCACAAGAACTTAATGCCGCAATAATCAAGAATCCAAATATTTTAATTTTCATAGAATTGATTGATTGCGCCTTATAAACTTAATTCTTTAATTTTTCTGTAGAGCGTCCGTTCAGATATTCCCAATTCCTGAGCAGCAAACTTTCGTTTACCTTTATGCTTTTTAAGTGCTTTTTTAATCAGGTCTGATTCTTTATCAACCAACGATAACGATTCTTCTACTTCTTCAGCATCGTGTGCAAAATTGTAATCTGCGTTACTGTTGTTATTGCTACTACTCGTGGTTGGTTGTTGAATGGTAAAACCATGTTCTTGTCCGGCAGGCAATTCTACATCTCTGTACAATTGATTTATATATTGAGGATTATCAGCCAAAACTGTTGCCGTATTTCCACCGTGTTGAATAATTTCTGCAACGAGTTTTTTAAGCTCCACCATATCCTTTTTCATATCGAAAAGGACTTTGTACAAAATGTCTCTTTCTGTAAAATCTTCTTTCGATTGAGAATTTATAGCCATTGGCAAATTACTACCAGCTTCGTTCGGAATGTAGTTTAAAATCGCCTGTCCGGTTACATTTCTGTCTTTTTCTAAAACACAAATCTGCTCGGCAATATTTTTTAACTGGCGAACATTACCCGGCCAGCTGTAATTAGTTAAAATTTGAACTGCATCAGGTTCTAAATTCAATCCCGGACTGCGATATTTATCACTAAAATCGGCAGAGAATTTTCTAAACAGCAAATAAATATCTTCTTTACGCTCATGCAAAGCCGGAATACGCAACGGAACGGTATTTAATCTATAGTATAAATCTTCTCTGAATTTTCCGTTTTTAACACGATTATAAACATCTACGTTAGTTGCTGCAATAATACGAACATCTGTTTTTTGTACTTTTGATGAACCAACACGTAAATATTCGCCACTTTCTAAAATTCTTAATAAGCGAGCTTGCGTGCCAAGAGGAAGTTCTGCAACCTCATCTAAGAAAATTGTTCCCCCGTTTGCAACTTCAAAATACCCCTTTCGAGCTTCGTGAGCACCAGTAAAAGACCCTTTTTCGTGACCAAATAATTCTGAATCTATTGTTCCTTCAGGAATAGCGCCACAGTTTACCGCAATAAAAGCACCATGTTTACGGGCGCTCATTTGATGGATAATCTGAGAGAAAACCTCTTTCCCGCTTCCACTTTCGCCAGTAATTAAAACCGACATATCTGTTGGTGCAACCTGACTTGCAATATCTATAGCACGATTAAGCAAAGGCGAATTGCCAATAATACCGAACCGTTGTTTAATATTTTGTGTATCCATTTATTAGTATCAAGTATTTAGTATCAAGTATCGAGACCGGGATGTGATATCAAAACTTGGAGTCATAAATTTCTGAATTGTGAAACTTAGCTTTCGCTTTAGTCCTTTAGCTTTTTTTAAACTATCTTTCCAATCAGCGTAGCTGAAGTACATTTTTCAATTAGCACGTTTGCGTATTGACCTGGTTTAACGCCTTCAATTGCAGGGAAAATTGCCATTGCACCGCTATCCCCTCGTCCGCAATAATCTTTATCCGATTTTTTGGATGTTCCTTCAATTAAAACCCGAATTGTTTTACCAACCCATTCCTGTAACCGCAGTAAAGAGTGTGCTTGTTGTTTTGCTAAAATTTCAGCCAATCGGCGTTTTTTAACTTCTTCCGGAATATCATCTGCTAATTTACGGGCGGCTAAAGTTCCTGGTCTTTCAGAGTACGTGAAGTTATAAGCAAAATCATATTTCACATAATCAAGCATACTTAAAGTTTCTTCGTGCTCTTCTTCCGTTTCGGTACAAAACCCGGCAATAATATCCGTAGAAATTGCACAACCCGGAATAATTCTTTTAATTGCATCGATGCGATTAATATACCATTCACGAGTGTAGGTACGGTTCATCAACTCTAAAATACGTGAGTTTCCAGATTGAACCGGCAAATGAATGTAATTACAAATGTTATCGTATTTAGCGATGGTGTATAAAACCTCATCTGTAATATCTTTTGGGTGCGAAGTAGAAAAACGAACTCTCAAATCAGGGCTAACTAAAGCCGTTTGCTCTAACAATTGAGCGAAGTTTACCGTTTCCGTTCCATCTTCCGATGTCCATGTGTAAGAATCTACGTTTTGCCCTAAAAGTGTAACTTCGCGATAACCAGCCTCGAATAAGCTTTGTGCTTCTGCTACAATAGAATGTGCATCACGACTACGCTCGCGACCACGGGTAAATGGCACAACGCAGAACGAACACATATTATTACAACCACGGGTAATCGAAATGAAAGCCGTAATTCCATTGCTATTTAAACGAACCGGACTAATATCTGCATAAGTTTCCTCACGAGATAGAAGTACATTAACCGCTTTGTGTCCGCTTTCTACCTGCTCAATTAAGTTCGGCAAATCGCGGTAAGCATCTGGCCCAACAACTACATCAACCAAACGTTCTTCTTCTAAAAATTTAGATTTTAAACGTTCTGCCATGCAACCCAAAACACCAACAATTAATTTAGGATTACGGCGTTTTTCTACACCAAATTGCGATAGGCGATTTCTTACCCTTGTTTCTGCATTTTCGCGAATAGAACAAGTGTTTATGAAAATCACATCAGCCTGATGGTAATCTCCTGTGGTTTCAAATCCAGTTTCAGAAAGGATGGAAGCAACAATTTCGCTGTCTGCAAAATTCATCGCACAACCATAACTTTCTATGTATAATTTACGAGCATCAGCTTTTATCGGTGTATCTAAAATTAAAGCCTCACCTTGCCTTGCTTCATCATGCGTTTTATCCTGTACTTGTAAATCAATCATTATTTAAAAACATTTTGGGATTGCAAAAATACATAAATAAATTTAAAAGTGACAATTTGACATATTTAGTTTACTTGTTTACAAAGCGATTATTTTTAACCAGTTTATAATTATAACCAACTCTATTACAACAATCCCGAAAAATAAAAAGCCCTTGAAAACTAATTCAAGGGCTTTAAAAATAGAACTGAAATATTATTTTACACGCTCAACGTATTCGCCTGTACGCGTATCAACCTTAATTTTATCGCCCTGGTTAACAAACATTGGTACTTTAACCTCAACACCGTTTTCTAATGTTGCCGCTTTTAATGCGTTGGTAGAAGTATCACCTTTAACAGCAGGCTCCGAATAAGTAATTTCGAATTCAGCAAAGTTTGGTAACTGCCCCATAATTGCTTCATCGCTTTCCATAGAAACAATAACACTCATGCCTTCTTTTAAGAATTTAATAGCCGACCCGAATAACGATTTCTCAACATTATATTGCTCATAACTATTGTTATCCATTACAACTAAATAGTCGCCATCTTCGTATAGATATTGATAATCGCTCGTTTCAACACGGCAAATTTCTACAGCCTCGTCGGTATTCATACGAGCTTCAACAATTCTACCCGATTTAATGTTACGGAATTTACCAGTATAAAAAGCGCCGCCTTTACCCGGTGTACGGTGATTCCATTCGTCAACAGTAACTAATTCATTGTTTACACGTAGAATATTACCTGTTTTAATTTCTGATGCTTTTGCCATATTATGTTATCCTTAATGGGATTTTATATTTCTTTTTTTGTGACGTCAAAGGTAAAATTATTTTAGTTAATTTTTGAGCACAAATAAATTTTGATTTGGAAAGCAAAGCCTGTGCTATTCGGCAACAATAGTCCCGCTCCTCCTGCCTATGAAACCTGTGAAACAAGCAAGCATACCAATAAAGCAAAATGACAGATGCTTAAATCGGCATCCGTACAATCGGGTTTATAAACAAAGGCAATTGTAAACCCTCACTTACACTTTTTAAGTGCTAAATGTTAATCATATTCATATATTAGCATAAACCAAATTATTCATCCCCCGAATAAAATAACATCCCGTTAAATTTTCAGCTTTTAGTTCATGCTTGTAAAAACCTATGGGAGCGCTGTTTTTGGCGTAAATGCACTTACCATCATAATCGAAGTTAGTATTAGTGCCGGCAATAAATATTACATGGTTGGCCTGCCCGATAATGCTGTAAAAGAAAGTTTGCAAAGAGTAGAAAGCGCTATTCATGTTTCAGGATTTAGAATGCCAAGACAAAAAATTGTAGTTAACCTTGCGCCAGCAGATATTAGAAAAGAAGGCTCTGCTTACGATTTACCAATAGCCATTGGCATATTAGCTGCGTCAGGACAAATTCCATCAGAAGAATTGGAAAATTATTTTATTATGGGCGAACTTTCTTTAGATGGGACGATTCAGCCCATAAAAGGTGCATTACCAATTGCCATTCAGGCTCAGGAAGATGGATTCAAGGGCTTCATTCTTCCTAAACAAAATGTTCGAGAAGCTGCAATTGTAGATGGACTTATTGCTTATGGTGTTGAAACTTTAGCTCAGGTAATTGCTTTTTTTAACAAAAGCGAAGTTTTAGAACAAATAAAAATAAACACCAAAGAAGAGTTTCTAAAAAACATTGGCAATTACGAACACGATTTTTCGGACGTTAAAGGTCAGGAAAACATTAAACGTGCTTTAGAAATTGCCGCCGCAGGTGGTCATAACGTAATATTAATTGGTCCGCCGGGAGCGGGAAAAACCATGCTAGCTAAACGTTTGCCAACAATTTTACCTCCATTGAATTTATATGAAGCTTTAGAAACGACCAAAATTCATTCGGTTGCAGGCAAACTTTCGGCTGCTGATGCTTTAATGACTGTTAGACCTTATCGTTCGCCGCATCACACTATTTCTGATGTGGCTTTGGTTGGCGGCGGGATGAATCCGCAACCTGGAGAAATCTCTTTGGCACATAATGGTGTTTTGTTTTTAGATGAATTACCAGAATTTAAACGTAGCGTTTTAGAAGTGATGCGCCAACCATTGGAAGACAGAAAGGTGGCCATTTCTAGAGCTCGTTTTTCGGTAGAGTACCCGGCTAGTTTCATGTTGGTGGCATCGATGAATCCTTGTCCTTGTGGTTTTTACAACCACCCAGAGAAAGAATGCGTGTGCGCACCGGGCGTGGTTCAAAAATACCTAAGTAAAATATCGGGACCATTATTAGATAGAATTGATTTACATGTGGAGGTTACGCCGGTCAATTTTTCGGAACTGGCATCATCCCGCGAAGCGGAAAAAAGTGAATTGATAAGAGCACGTGTTATTAAGGCCAGAGAAATTCAAGACCATCGCTTTGCGGATAAAGAAGATTTACATTACAATGCACAAATGAGCCCTAAAATGGTGCGCAGAGTTTGCCAAATTAGCGAAGCGGGAACAACACTCTTAAAATCGGCTATGGAACGCTTGGGTTTATCTGCCCGTGCCTACGATAGAATTTTAAAAGTTGCCAGAACCATTGCGGATTTAGATGGAAGCGAAAACGTAGAACTCGAACATTTAGCCGAATCCATAAATTATAGAAGTTTGGATAGAGATGGTTGGGCAGGATAATTCTTGATAGGGCAAAATTATCTCACTCAAGAATTAAAAATTAACCAATAATTCAAATATTTCTTAATGGCAAACAAAAACATTTTTAATCATTTTAATGGACATTTAGAGGATCAAAACCTATGATAAGAACATTAATTATTGAAAATGAACCCTCCGTTTGAAAAGAAATCGAATGGCCACTAAAAGAAATAGCGAATTCAATTGACGTAGCAACGAATGTGGTAGATGCTTTGGTGCTTAAAAAGCTGCTAAACCAGAATTCTTTTTGCTCAATATCCAGATTAGTAATGGTACCGTTTTCGATATTTTAAATTAACTTGAGGAAATAAATTTCAAGATTAAATTCATAACTGCTTATAACCACTTTGTAATTAAAGCCATAAAATATGGAGCGTTTAATTATTTGGCACCAACGTAGAAATCAACTCGTACAGTAATAGAAAATGCAAACCAATGATAAAGGAAACTTTTGTTTTACCGAAGTTCGTTTTACTGGTGCGTTAATCCTCAAAAAAACAGCTAACGGAAGGGAAGGGATTTGGATTAGTCCAGACGGTAACAAGCAACTGAAAGTAAAACTAACCTCAAAAAAAGTATCTAAATTAGATCTAGATGAATTGGAAGAAAGATTAGAAAAAACACATTACCAAAATTTCGATTGTTAAATATTACCCTATGAATAAGATAACTACTGTAGTTTATGCCTTTTTGGCAATATTAATTTTGGCTTGTAATGAGGCACCAAAAGAAAAAACGATGAAAGAGCAATTGGCAGAGCTTAATAAATCAAAGATTGATTTATTAATGGGTGCTACACCCAAAGATTTCTCAACAAAAACAATTGATGGAACGCTCTTTAATTCGAAAGATTATAAAGGAAAATATTGGGCAATTTTTGTGTACGATAAAAATTCTTTAACAAAAACCGAAAGTTATGACATGGTTGCAGAACTGAAACAAACGCATCAACTATTTGGTGATAAAATTCCGATGATTGGTATTGCTAATGGTTTTTCTGATGATGAAAATGCTTTAAAAGCAATGTTTGCAAGTGCTAAATTCGATTTTAAGCAAATAGACAATACACAAGGACCAGCTAAAGAAAGCAAAGTGAATGATAATGTGTTTTGTACACCTGCAAAAATTTTAATAGACCCCAATGGCAAAGTGGTTTACAACGGTTGTGGGGGCAAAACCGAAACTTTCAATTATAAATTAGATAGCCTCATTAAAGCCGATAAACTTTAAAAATATGGAAGAAATAGCAGAAGTAAATAAACAAAAGAACAGCAATTTGTCTGTCGGTCTTATTGCTTTAAATATATTTCTAGCCCTAATTTTATCAACTACAGTTAGCAAAAATGACGACCCCGATGGTATATCGATATTTTTTATCCTAGCCATTTCGGGCACTATTTTGTTGGGTGGATATGCATTTACCTACCATGGTAAAGGTTACCGTTGGGCAAAATGGTTATTTGGCATTCTACTGGTTATTTCATTATTGCTTTTTGCTTTGCTTTGGTATGCTTGGCAATTAGGACATGCTTTTAAAAATTAATTGCCTTGAAATTAAACAAGCTAAATAAATATTATATAGGCCTTGCAATTGTATTGCTTGTAACAACAATTTATAGAAAAATAGCCTATAAAGGCTGGGAAAGATATAATTACGCTATAGGTATTACCACACCAAGCACTTACCCAATGCATGTTGTAAATGCCTATTTTTTGTTGCCTAATGATGATTTTGAAGGTGCAAATATAGAAAGTACAAATAATTTTACAACTACTTGGGGAGTTGATTATGGCACTACAAACCATGCAAGCTCACAACGTTTGCCCACACAATTGGTTATAAAATATTTTTCTTATCGGGATAAGAACTTTTATGCCGATACTTTGAATTTGCCCCAAAAACAAATGTTAGCAGCTTTTAAATCAACAGAAAAAAACAAGCAATTTTTAATGCTTTCGCAATACGCAGGACCGAAAAAAGGATTGAGTTTTGTTATTGGCTTGGCGAACAACGGAAATGTAATTATTTGGTTAAGGGGTATTTATTTTGAAAAAGAATTACTGAAAGTTAAACTCAAGGCAGTGGAGCCACAAGCTGATGATTTATATTACGAAAAAACATTAAGTAAAAAAGAGTACTTTAAATACGCTTTCGAAAACTTAAGCGACAGCTTAAAAACGGTTTACAAAAATGGCTTCGATGCAAATGCAAATTACATTGATACTCCTTCTCGGTACATAGAAAAAAATAGGGAGTTATGGGAATATCAACAGAAAAATGGATTTATAGATTTTAAAAAATAGGATTTGGAAATGAAAGGTTTTTATTAATGGCGGTTTATAGCTCCGGTTTTAATTAAGTTAAAGGCATTCAATGTCATTAAGCTAAGGATAAAACAAAAAATATTGCCATGCTGAACTTGTCAAAGGACAAATATTTTTGACTATAAAAAGGTCTTCGACAGGCTCAGACTGACAATGGACTTTGCTTAACTCAATGACATTGCCCTTTGGGACAATTCGCAATAAAAAATCGGAAGATTTTCATTGCAACTGGGTTTTAAGAACAAAGGATTGCACACCCTGCAAACCAATAAAATGAAAAACTGCATTGGCCATTTAGCCCCGGTTGTAGCGAACACGAAGTAAAGCGGAAAACGGGAACCAATTTATTGTTGTATACTGGTTTTGCGCTTCAAAAAAGAATAGAAATGAAAAAGATAATATTAATAGGTTTCTTTCTAATGGTTATTGCATTAATTTACAATTACTATCCTGAGCAAAAACTGCCAGCAAATAGCAATGTAGATTTATTGGTGGTGCAAAAGAGCCAATATAAAATGATGGCTTACGCGGATGGAAAATTGTTAAAAACCTATAAAGTATCTTTTGGAGATGCACCAATTGGTCATAAAGAATTTGAAGGTGATGAAAAAACACCCGAAGGAATTTATTTTATTAACGCCAAAAATGATAAAAGCGGTTACCATAAAAACTTAGGTATTTCTTATCCGAATGATAAAGATAGCGCTTATGCCAAAGCAATTGGCAAGCCTGTTGGTGGCGATGTTAAAATTCATGCGCTTAAAAATGGTATCGGCTTTATCAATAAATTTCAGCGGTGGATAAACTGGACAAATGGCTGTATTGCGGTAACCAATAACGAGGTTGATGAACTTTATGCAAGCGTAAAAATTGGAACCAAGATTGAAATTAAACCATAAATATGAAAACTAAATTAACACTACTACTATTTGCAATTATGCTTTTTGCAAGCTGTGGGCCAACAATTTCTGGCAAGGATGAGCAATCTTTCAAGGCTTCGAAAGCTAAAATGGAAGAAAAGCTAGATAAGGAAGATAAAGAAAAGTTAGAAATAGCACTTCGGGTTATAGTTGCAAAAGCGATGAAAGAAAAGTGGAACAACCCAGATGATGCTAAATATAAAGGTAAGTCTTTCGATGTAATTGTAATGACGATGATAGATGGTAAAACTTTTTCTGGTATTGTAAGTTATGCCGAAGATTTTTTAAAAGAGGATAGAGACAAAAATATTGAAAATAAAACCAAAGAAATTGATAGCTTGACCATACAAAAAGCCAAATTTATTGAGCAAAACAAGGCTATAGATAATTTTAAACTTACCAAAACAAGCATTAGTGAACAAGAGTATTTTGATGAAAAATCTCCTTTTTTAGATTTAACTTTTGTAAATAAAACTGGCGCTGAAATTTTCGATTATATGATACAGATTAATATTTATTCAAAAAAAACAGGTGAATTAATCGCTTCGCAACAACAAGGCACTAGTTCTGAGAAACGTGATGATTATAAAGATGGCGAAGGCATTAAACCTAATGAAGAATATTTTTGGTCGCAACCACTTTTAAATAAGGCGCAAAATCATAGCACCCTTTGGAAAACTGCAAAATATCCTATAACTAATTTCGAACCCTTCGATTTGGTCATTAAGGCCTTTCCTGCCTTAATCATCACCAAAAAAGAGAAGTTAGTTAGGGTAGCCAACTTAGAAATTTTGGATAAAGAAATTAAACAATTACAAGAAGAAGTTAAAGGGCTTAAAGAAACCAAAGGCAATTTAGATGAGTTGGAGTTGACGAAATAAGAATTGCCGTCATGCTGAATTCTTCTGTAGCTTTTATTGATTTTTGCATCAAGAGCGCTTCGCTGTTTATTTGTATAAAAAAACCTGAAATGAATTCAAGGGTGACGAAAACTCATATCGGAGTGTGATTAATACCAAAAAATATAATTGAATGAAAAAAGCATTTTTAACTCTTCTTTTAATTGCCTCTGCAATTTTTGCTAAGGCCCAAGACAAGCAAAGGTCTGATACGTTAAACATCGATTTGGATAAAGATTTAAAAAAAGACTTCGTTATTTTTGATAGAGATAATGCAGTTATCATAGTTAAATTATCTACACAGAAGTTTAAACCAATAAAAAGTACGCAATTAGAATTCGACCCATTTTCTGCCGGAATTAGGCCTAAAAGAGAAGGTTTCGAATTTGCTAATAACTGGATGCGTGCCGGCTACGCCTTTCAATTTAGGTACAACCCAAATCAGAAAAAAATTCAATTAATTGGTATGAGCCGATACGAATTTGGTCCGGCAAATAACGATGGTAGTGGCGAGAGTAGCATTAACCTGCTCACCAACAGTTATATTGGCAATTGGAACTATTGGGATTTAAACAAGGATGAATTGATTAAAATTCCAGCAATAAAGCAAAAAATGATATTTCCAGTAACCTATTTCAGCAATTTTGATGATGGCATTTTTAATCAATATCAAGATAAGTGTGTAGCTTTATACGAAAAAGCCAAGGCAAAAATGATGAACAAAAAAAACTAATCAAATAGCTATGAGGTTGATATTGTATCTATTTTTAATGCTTTACAGTACGCATTTAATGGCGCAAAAGAAGGTTTTTAATCAGCCTAATACAAAAGGAACTTGGCAATATATTTATCCTTTTGCTGATAAAAGTTATGTTTTGGCAATACAGCATGGAGTTAAAGACAACGAAGAAGATGGTGCAAAAACCACCAATCTTTATTTCGGCAAAATCGGTAAAACAGATAAAATATTCTGGAAAGAACAACTCGTTATGCGCCTCATGAAAGATAATGTTAATTACGAAGATTTTAATGGCGATGGTGTAAAAGACCTCTTAATTTTTGAAGATACTGGCGCTCGTGGTGGTAATGCTTTCTATAATTTATACTTAATAAATCACAAAAATCACACCCTTACAAAAGTAAAGGATTTTAATAGAATCGTTAATCCAAGCTACGATAAAAAGCATAAGATAATTATTAGTTATTCCTTGTCTGGCGAAAACTACTACAGCATTTACAAACTGAATGTAAACAATAAACCTTACCAAATTGGCAATGCATTTAAAGAAACCGATGAGCTTGATTTAGATAAAAAGATAGGTGAGATTTTAAAGGAGAATAAGAAATGAATTTAATTATGCTAAATAAATCTACGTTTAAAAGCATGAAAAATGTTATAACTATTAGCTGTTTGTTGGGCTTAATATTTAGTTGTAGCGAAACAAAAAAGAGTGATAAATCTAACAAGAAAGCACTGGAAGAAGCCACGGGATTAAGTAAGATGACAATTACTGATGAGACAAGCAGTTCGGGAAGTGGAGTTTTAAAATATATAGCGGTTAATACTTGGATAGACGATTTTAAGAACTTCCGCATGGCGATTTATAATAACGATTTGCCCAGACTAAAAAGCTATTTTGTCTTTCCTTTTGATGATGAAGGAAAGACAATTTTACATGTTTGTGAGTTAACAGAAAAAGATTGGTTGCTAAGGAAAAAGAAATTTAAAAACCCAGAGTTGTTTTACGAAACTGATTTAGAAAAATATTACAAAAAGGTTTTCGATAGTAGGTTTACCAATGCCGTTTTAAAAATAAAATCGGAAGCATTATTTTCAGAACATACATGCAGCACTAAAACATTTATAGAGAAAGATATTATTTACCAAATGCATGCTGATTATAACGAAGCTGACAAAACTTTAATATTGAACATGGCTTTTGGCAATAACGATAAATATGAAAACGGAGATTATGTAAGCGAAGGCGAACACAATATCATTTACCGTTTTAAAATTATAGATAATAAAAAACTAACATTGGTAAGAATGGATATTGCTGGTTAACTAATCAAAATATGATTGATGCATAAACTTAATAATATAGGCTGCGTAATAATCATTTTTATTATTGGTTTTGGTGTTTTTTATGCCAAATTTTTGGTTCCCATAGTACCAATTGCACTCGGTCTTTTAGCTTATTACACCACTAATAAACTGCGAGCATCAACATTTGGAAAACCGCAAAAAATTTATGAATTAAACGAAGGGCAAGTATTGGTGGAGGGTACTGTAATCAAATTAGAGGCTGAATTGATTAGCCCTTATTTTAGGGAAACTTGTATTGGTTATTTATATAAAGAAATTGAGTATGTGCCTACTGATGACGATTATAACGAAGAGTTAAAAGTAACAAAAACAGCATGTAATGATTTTACCTTAAGTACCAGCTCAGGTACCATAAAAATAAAAGGAAATGAGCTAGATTTTAAAAAATTAAAACCAAGAACATACACTGAACATTCTTTGAAACCAAAAATTAATGATATTGGCCATGCAGAATACCTGCTGAAAAACAATGATGAAATTGTAATTATAGGCACAGCTATCAAAAATATTTATCAGCGATTTGAAATTGCTAAGCTTAACAACGAACTGTTTTTTGTAACAACAAGAAATAAAATCGAAGACCAGAAAATAAACTATCAAATTTTAGTAAGGTTATTTCCATGGATGTGTGTGCTATATCTAATTGTAAATTATTTCCTCTTTTTTGCACCAAGTAATGATATGCCTAAAAGTGATGTTTTTGCTTTTGTATCTATATTCGGTTTGCCCGTATTATTTGTGGTGTTTTTTCTAATTGGAAGAGATAAAAAAGACTGGTTTTCTCAAGTATTTCAATACCTGGCTGGGGTTTGCATTTTTAGTAGTTTATTAAGTTTTCCGTTGATAATACTGTTTTACATGATAGAATTAGAGTATTACAAAATATTTTGCATTGTAATTAGTATTGTATCAGTTACAGCTTTGGCATTAATGTTCAATTATAAAAAATTAGTTGAAAACAATATGCAAAGTGAAAAACTAGCAGCTAAAGAAGGAAATATTTATGATGTTTAGCGAACAAATAATAATCCATTTGCACCAAATTATTGTAAAACTTTAACGAATAATAAAAGGTTTCAGCAGACTAGAAAGATATACCTATTTTTAATTGTAGCATTATTAAAATCAAATGTAAATCATGACAGGCATTTTTCTTATTTTACTGTTAACACCTATTTTGGGTTATTTTGTTTACAAGAACTTCCGTACTAAAGTAAGTACCAGAACACGTATTGTAGAGTTTTTGTTAATTACTTTTTTTATAGTTTCTTTACTTGCATTTGGTTTTGGCTACTCGATGAGCAGTGCCGATTATTATACCGCTATTGATATTGTTGATGAGGGCTATACGCCATTTGCCTCCAAACATGTATTAACACTACTTGTATTTTTTGCGCTTTCTATTTGGTCAATTTTTGCCTTGTGGCTAAAAGGAAATCAGTTACCGCCTTTGCTATTTGTTTTGGCATTTGTTTTTTTAATCATTGGTATGGTTATCAGCTTTGTTGTAATTTTGCAGCTATCTGTAAACATTGGTGGAAATGATACAGAAATTATACTTTTTCCACTACCAATTTGCTACCTGTTAATTTCGGTTGTTTTAATGTTTAAGGTTGCAAATAACGAAGCCCAAATTGCTGCGACTAGAGTTTACAAAAACAAGTTTTTAAATTACCTGAATACAAAATTAGCTAAAACCAACTTGCAGCCTGCTTATGTTTTGGTTTTACTAATCCCTGTATTTACCTTAATTGTAGCCATCTTAATGGTTTTTGGTCAAGATTATAATTCTATAACCAAAGTTTTTACAGAAACAACAACCTGGAATTTCTCGCAAAAAACACACCCACCAGCTTTAGACCATAAAGGCCATTACTTGTGTACGGTGGCTGTTTGTGGTAATCCTGAAATCGTAAAACCTTTACGTTTGGGTAAAAGGCATGGAAAAGAAATTGTTGTGAACCGTCAGTTATTAATTGCTAATGCTTTCGAAGAATTGATACAAGAAAATGCACCTCGTTTGCATCGAATTATTAGAAATGCTTACGATAAATATGGCTATCCACTTTCTAAAAAGATTACCACGCCAGAAAGTTCTAACCTGGTTTATCGGTTGATGAAACCTCTAGAATATTTTTTTCTGACGGTTTTATATTTCTGCTCTAGCAAACCCGAAGAAAAAATTAATAAACAGTATGCGATTTAATACTGAAACACCTTAACCTCACTATACCTATTAAACCATCATGGTTTTTTTTATCACAAACACCAATGAATAAAATCATGATGACTTCATAACCATTAAAAAACAAACTTTATACCTATGAAAAACACCTATAAACTCACTGCTATTTTAGCATTTATATTGCTTTCTACATCGCTTTATGCTCAAATACCAGAAGAAATACAATGGAAACATTTGCTTAAAACCTACACTGCAGATAGTAGCGATATGATGTTAAGCCTAAATGGGAAAAACTTAGATGGCAAATATAAAATCCCTTTGGATGAGAAAAGTTATGCCCTTTATAACATTAAAAATGGAATGATAACTGGCGATGCATTTTGGTACACCAACGGCGGACAGCTTGAATGTAAATTGGAATATAAACGTGGCGTTCGCAATGGTTTAAAAGAAAATTACGATAACAATGGCAAGGTTTGGCTTCGTCAAGAATATAAAGATGGCAAGCAAAACGGCAAGAGCGAAATGTTTAGCAACGGACAACTTAATAATGAAGCCGAATATAAAAATGGCAAAAAACATGGCAAACAATTAAGTTATAGCAGTGGTAAATTACTTTCTGAAACCGAATATTTAGATGGTTTGAGAGATGGTTTAAGTAGAACTTACGGTTTAGATGGCAAAATGATTACTGAAATTAATTACAAGGCTGATAAACAACATGGTTTAACCACCATGTTTGCAATGGGCAATAAAACCATGGATTTTATCTTTGTAGATGGAAAAAAACATGGCATTGGCCACATGTACAAACCAGACGGCTCGGTGGTTTTTACCAGTTATTACCTTAATGGCGAAAAAGTTACCCAAACCGAATTTGATAAGTACGAGCGAAAGAAATAGTTTTTTTTTTTAAAAAAAACACCCCACCCATTGGGGTGGTCGAAGGCCGGGGTGTTTTAATAGAATTATATGTTTTAAAACATGCTATTAAAACCAACCCAAAAGCAATAAAAGGAAGTTAAGTAGCCCCGACAAAAATGGAAATCCTTTTTGCTTTTTGACATCCTGAGCTTGTTGAAGGAAAAAACAAAAAAATTGAAATGTTGGCGGGACAACGCCAGCCAAAGCACCACAGGTTTTGCGCTTCAAAAAAATAGAAAATGAAAAAAAGCACAAAAATAATTCTTGCAGTTACGTCCGTAATTTTAATATTGGCGAGTGTTTTTCTTTACAAAATGAGTAAAATAGATTATCTAGTAAGGACAAATAAAAATAAGCAATTGGTGAATACTAAACCGATTGATACAAATAGCCTTGTTGAGGATACAGCTCTAAATAAAAACAACTACATACCTATTGATGCTAATTTCCCAAAAACGGGAAGCAATGCTTCTGATTTTGTAATGGAACCCTATGAAATTGCCATGGAAGATGAAGGTTTGCTTAATGATGATGGTTTGGAAGATGTAGTTTTGGTGCTCACAAACAAAAACGACAGCACCGATTTACGACCAACCTTGGTATTGTTAAAACAGCAAACTGGCGGTTATTTATTGTACGGGGTATCGTGGCATACGGTTGGTCCGGCTTATATAAACGGCGATTTCCAGCAGTACGTACAAGAAAGTGTAGAAATAGACAGCGCTAAGTTAAAAGTAAATCTTTATGGTTATGGCGGACCAATTGGTAATCAGTTTAATACTTATAAATTCAAGGATAATAAATTGGTACTCATTAATTTGAATTTATACAATGCAGGTGCAGGCGGACAAACCTACATTGATGTTGATTACCTAAAAAATATAGTTAGGATTGAAGATGTAAATACCATGTTAGAAGATATGCCGAGCAAGATTAGCCAAAAAAAAATACCTAAACACAAGCCTTACTTTTTCGAAAGCGATGAGGGGCTAAATTTTACAGCGTATTAAAAATTAAGAAATGAAACGATTTTATAAACTCACTATTATCCTATTTTTTGCGATGATGAGTTCTAATGCGCAAACAATTAAGTCAAATTTTGAAGGTAGTTACTCTGTATATGTAGAAACGGATGAAACAACAACTGGTACTGCAAGTATTACCTATCTCTTTAAAATTAAAAAGGACAATGCAACCTTAATAACAACAACTTATCACGAACCAATTAGGTGCAATGGAAATTACAAAACAGTAGAGAAAGATAATGTACTAACACTCTTCTATAATGGAAAAGAAGACCATTGCAAGTCGGTAAAGCCAACTTTTATGATTAAAAAACAAGGCAAAACTTATTTTATAAGAGGAACTGGGGGCGAAGCAACTTATAATACCTGGGTTAAATTAAAAAAGGAAGGGTAAGTTAATAAGCTATCACCTCATCTATATTTACATTCCTTAGATAGTTTTAGATTGAATTTATGAAAATATACATTGTACTATTTCTTTTACTCATCACATCATGTAAAAATGGTAATAAAAAGCCTATTGCAAATGTGACCAATGTTGATACAACAACGGTTGAAGTAAAAGAAAATTTACCAATAACAGAACCTTTAGAAGAAGAACAACCTAACAATTTTAATGTAGTTATTGAAAAAGTTAGGGGTGACCTTAATAAAGATGGTATTGCAGATTTAGTAAGCGTAAAGCAAGATACTGTAAACGACAACAGACCATATCGATTGCAGGCTTACCTCAGTCAGCCTAATCGGAAACTTAAATTGATACTGTCATCAGATAGTGCAATTGTAGTTCGCTATCCGAATGGAAAATATAATGCTGTTAATGATGCACCTTTTACAGGCATAGAAATTAAAAAAGGAACATTGATAATCAGTCATGAGCTTACAAGAGGTAGTTTTTCACATCAATTCAGGTATCAAAACAAGAAATTCGAACTGATTGGCTTTCGTTCTGCAAGTGTTTCTGGTGGTATGATAGAAGAAACGGATTTCAATTTATCAACCGGAGATAAAGTAATTACACACACAACTATAGGAAATGATAAAATTCTGGATAAAACCAAAAGCAAAGAACTAATTAAATATTTGCCAAACCTGACTGTTTTTGAGCCATATACTTTTATGTATTAAAAATTATCATAAATGAAAAGAATGTTAACCATTTTATGGTTTGTGCTGTTTTTCAGCCAAACTTATGCACAAAAAGCAAGAGTTACATCTATTATAAATTTTACTGGCTCGGTTGGCAATTCTCCGATAGAGATGCGACTTCATCTTAATAATTACAACGATAGCATTTCTGGTGAATACTATTATGTTAAAAGCGGCCACGATAATCTTATTTATTTAGAAGGAACTTTAAAAGATGGCGAATTACTGCTTACTGAAAGTGCGCACAATGTTAAAAAAGGCAAATTTGAAAACACCGGATATTTTAGAATGGCTTATGTTTCACAAACTTCATTGTCTGGTACTTGGGGTAAAAAAACACCCAATGCAGCAAATTCGTTAGTTGTAAAACTAAAGTGTCGTGAAAATTTATCGGCTTTTAATCCGTTGGGTTTTGAGTTTATTATGGTAAAAAACAAAGCCAACTATGAGAATATTACCGAAAATGCTTCGCGATATTTTAATCTGCTTACTGTTCGTATCAATGTAAATAAAAGTGCTCGTTGGTCGCTTGGCGAATTTAGTAAATATGATTTGGTTAAAGATGAAATAGAATTGGAAGACGTAAATTTTGATGGTTACTTAGATATTAAAGTGCCAATCTATTATCCAGATATGACTAAAAACGATTATAGCTACATTTATTTTATCCATGATGTGAAATCTAAAGGCTTCCTTAAAAACAAAAGGCTAAATGAATTGGGTGTTTTATTCTTCGATGCCGAAAAAAAGGAAATTTATAAATATGATGCTGATGGTGGCGGAAATGAGGGAACAACTTATTATAAATGGCAAAGTGGATGGCTTTTTTTAACGAAAGAACAAAGGGTTTATGAAGATGATGTTTATACGCATTACGATGAATATAAAATAGAAAACGGAAAATCAGTAAAGGTTAAAAGTTATAAAAAGAAGGGGTGATTTTAAAAAACATTATCAAGGAAAAGGTAACAGCCACGATGGCAGTGAAGCGATTAACAAAATAACATAATTTGAAACCACGAACACTTTTAAGCCAGCGTCATCCTATACTTTATTTTTTAGCGGTTTGGGCAAGGCGGTTAAAACGCATTGCCGAATGGTATACAGATGGCAAAAAATATGCTAAAAACCGCTCTACAGCTAAACTTTCTAATCGAATTAAAAAACATCAATCCGTTTTACTGAAAAAGCTGGGCGATAACAATGCGCAACTTCAAATTAACAAGGTTACCAATTTAAAAATTGCAGTTAAAAATATCGATGGTGTTTTAATTAAACCCGGTGAAACCTTTTCGTTTTGCAAATTGGTAGGTTTACCAACTAAAAACAAAGGCTATTTATCCGGTATGGAATTATCATTCGGCGAAGCCAGAGCAGGTATTGGTGGTGGAATTTGTCAGATTTCTAACCTCATTCACTGGTTGGTTATCCATAGTCCATTAACGGTTACAGAGCGTTATCATCATTCATTCGATCCATTTCCAGATGATGGCCGGGTTTTGCCTTTTGGCAGTGGTGCAACGGTTTTTTACAATTACCGCGATTATCAATTTACAAATAACACCAATCATACTTTTCAGGTTAATTTGTGGTTTACAGAGAAATGTTTGGAAGGCGAGTTACGTATTGACAAGGAACTTGATTACGCTTATCATGTGATAGAAAAAGACCATCAGTTTCTGAAAATCGACAATCAGTTTTACCGGAAAAATGAAATATGGCGAGAGAAAATTCTCAAATTTGAAAGTGGGAGAGTAGTAGAAACAGAGTTGCTAACTAAAAATTTTGCAAGAGTAACTTATCAGCCTGAAAGTTATGAAGAAGGATAATGAGATTTGAGTAACCCCACGAATAATAATCTGCAACTAGCAAATGACTAACTAACGCTCACGAATAATAATTCACTCAAATTACTTTGAAATTAATGGATATATTAGGGAATTGGTTTACCATATCCCATCAAAATGAGTGTTTATAAGAAAAATATTATTTTACTGGCTATTCTTATTTTGTGCTTCGTACTCACAATTGCATATGGTTATGCTTTCCGAAATTTCATTAGTCAGCCCAATATTCCAGCAAAATATAACGAATATAAGAGTATACATAGCGGTGTAAATTCAAAGCATTTCGAGCTTAAACAGGTACTTAATGGCGAGCTAAATAACCTGTATTTCGAACAGCCAATATTTGCCGATAATTTTGTTATTATTCATGCTACATCTGCTTTTAGCAATAGGCCAAAAAATATTTATTACAAAATAGACAGCGCTGGTAAACTTGCCGATAGTTTGATTTACAAAACTGATGAATATCCTAATGGGTTTTTAAAAGGCTATTTGGTACATCAAGATTATTACCTCAAGTGGGCCTTAAATGGCGATACAGCAAAACACAAGTATATTCTCATCAATTACGATTTAAAATTAGATAGCGCTTCAATGCTTAATCAGTTTTTTAAGCTAAACAGCGAAGCTAAAACACGAAAATTTATTGGGCACAATTACCTTTGGAAAAACGATGACCCCAAATGGAAAAGTGAAATTGACAAGGTTTTACTTTTAATTAACGATAAATGGTATGCTTATTACGGCGCCAATCTTAAAGATTACGAAGAAATTAATGAACCCGATACTATTCCAAATCAATTGAAAGGCGAGCAGGTTTTAGGTAAACCCGAAAACAATTTTGAGGTAGTTTACTTTCATAAAACTAGCCAAATAACTAAAGATTGGTTCGGGCAAGCTTTCGTTAACCTAAAAATTGGGAATGATACCCTAAATTTTAAACACGAAATGAGGTTTAATGAAGATAAGAAAACCTGCTATTACAGAGAATTAAAAATGTATAACAACCCTAAAAGTAATTTACAATTGTTAGGCAATGGCAGAACAGGGTTTTATGTGATTAAACCAAAAAGTAAATAATATGAAACAAAAATTGCCCATTGGCAGAGCTTTACTTATAGCACTAATCTTTACAATAATTTACCTCTTTGTAATTTTTACTTTGCCAGAATTTAATAATTATGGTGGTTTATTTTTATTTTTTGTCACACCAGGTGTGTTTATTGGCGTTGTGGTTTGGTGCTATCTTTTGCTTGTTTTAGAAAGTGCAAAAATAATTGCCCCTCATTTTGTATTTAGATTTTTAGTTCCATTTTTATTTTTTAGCTTATTAATTTGGGTAATTGGAAACATAGTTGATGAACCGATTATATCCGCATTTCAAGCGTATAGTTTTAAAGAATATGTTGGTTATTTTTTCGAGTTTATGAAAAGTGCTGTAATGATTTTAGGTAGTATATTTTTCGTTTTAGCTACGCTTTTTACATTGCTTGTTAAAAAGGAAGAGCTAACCCAAAATATTTAAGTTTATGAAAATCATAAACTTAAATATCGTAATTCTATTATCCATTCTAATTACTTGGCTTTTTGTAGGTATAAAAGCCGATGACGAATTTGGCGGACACAGCACATTTTTTAAGTATAAGCCAAGTTTTCAAGTGTATTTTAAATCCCCATTGGGGATGCAGGATATGCCTGCTAATTACCCATCAGAATTGGTTACAGAGGAAGCCCTTTACGATGATTTTGTTAACAAAAAACATTTCAGCGATAATTGCATATTGCCCTATTTGGCAGATGTTTTTATATTAATTACCATTTCGCTCATTGGGTTAAAAGGGTATCAGTTAATTAAAAAAAGCAAACATGAAGAACTTTAAAAGGTATGTTTCATTATTAATTTTAATGTTATTAAGCATCAATCTCATGGCACAAAAAGAAAATATTACAGGTGTTTACAAACGCAGTAGTGGCAATCCAGAAGGTGGCACCACTTATTTTGTGATGGAAAATAAAAAATTTGTAGTTGCTTTTTTTGGTGGTGTTTTGGTCGGCAATTGGTCTGTTAATGGCGATGTGGTTACCTTTACACCCGATGTAGATGCTCAACATTTTTACATTTATGGCAGACATAACAACGATTTAAAAAACGAAACCCGCGTTTATTTTCAACGCTTTGAGGAAAATTCTACTTTTATAGGTTTAGGGCAAAAACAAAATGAAAAACCAATCCTAAAAAGAGTTTTCAATCCTAGTCCAAATTGTGTAAAATACCCTTCTGTAACTAAATTTGATGGTTTTTTTGAGCAAATTTCTTTTTCAGACCAGAGTAGTGATTTTAATGATAAACAAAGCAATCCCAATGCTAAACGCAATATTTACACTTTCGATAATAAAGAAAAATTCAATGATTTTGTTGCTTTTTATAACCCAGATGACAGGGCAAAAAGGCCTTTTTATGCCAAGATAAAAGACGGAAAATTATTTTTTAAATACGATGAAGATAAAGGAAGTGTAAAATATCCACTTCCAACTAAAGGCGAAAATTTTGAGTTTATTACACAAATTGTAAATGCACCACGCTCAACCGATAAGGTTTTTTACAATCCCTTTTACAGCAGTAGCAAAGAAAACGTAAGCGATAAATTGAATTGGAAATTTGATGACAAGAAAAATGCTTACGTAAACCTATTTAATTATACCGAAGGCGAAGAATATAAACCTGATACAGACGATGCCTATAACAAAAAGAATATTATCTATCAATTTAATATTCTTCCGCTAAAAAATAAAGCAATCATTCCTTTTGCAATAGATAGCAAACCTTTGTTTACAGAAAATTGTAATAATTAGCCATGAAAAATCTTATAATTTTTATAGCCTTTGTAGCGCTAAGCCAGCAAGCTAAAGCTCAGCAAATAACAGTTGATACTTCTTTCATGCAGGCTTATTGCCCTAATAATTACGATAGAATTGATGATTTTTTCGATAAAGGTAAAACACCTGCGAGAACTACAGCAGATAAAAACATATTGGTGTTTGCGCTACCAGATTTGCAGGCAAAGCAAGTTGATAAGCTTGAACATTTTACTGATGTTACCTATTTAAAAGAAGGTACAAATCCTAAAACTAAGGACAACTGGGTGAAAATAAGTTACAAAATGCGAGATACGCCAGGGGTTTACAAAAATAAAGTAGGTTACATTCTCGAGCAAAATATCAGTCATGGTACGGTAGTTAGTCGTTCAGAAACAGAAAACCTGTCTTTTGTTTTAACAGAAAGTCCATTGTTAGATGCTGATTTAAAAATGCCAAGGTTTAGACTAAATGCTGTAAATCGCTTTACCGATTTAAATTACGAAAAGGTAAAAAGTGTAAATACTTACGATTTGAATATGAGTGCTATTAATTTCTATAATCATTTTTACTTAACAAGTATTAACAATAATGCGTTTAATAATATGCCAAATTTATTGCGTTTATATTGGCACCATGGCGAGAGCTGCCCAGAAAGCGAAGGAAATGTTTTTGTTGCTCATGCGAGTGGAAAAATGAGCGAAATTATCAGCGCTAGCTCTACTGGCGAAGGAGGGTTTTACGAAACTACAAAAGTTTACTTGCCATTAAAATTTGCCAAAGGAAAGGTTGTATTGGTAGAGAATGGCGATAGCGAAAATATGTTAGACAGTTATACTGGAACTTTAAAAACAATTCCATACCCTAAAGATTGCGGCATACCGATTGAGCAGCTTGTAGTAGTTATTGAAGAAGATGCTGAAGGAAAAACTGATGTCGATGGTAATTTTATTGAAGATAAGAACAAAGAAATTATAATGGAAATTACCCATAAAGTCATCCGTTACTACAAATGGAATGGGAGTAAATTTCTGCAAGTAAAAAAGGTTGTGGTTAAACAACGGAAAGAAAATTAGAGACATTTGTCATCCAGAGGTGTGCCGATTTTATATCGGTAGCTTATCGAAGGATATATTAATCATCTATTCTATATTTCGATAAGCTGAACATGAAAGTTTAAATAATATTGATTTGACATGAAAAAAATTATCCATTAAAAAAAACGAGGTAAAAATGGTTAAAGATTTGATTAACAAATCCGTAGACAAAAAAACCGATACAAATAGCAAGGGAAAATAATTCTGAAGAGATTGTAAAATTGCTTAAGTAATTAGTTTTTTTAATCGGGGGTGCATCATGTGGTTTGCGTTAGGGATAGAAGCGAAAATCCTTTTATCCAAGTCCCCTTCAGGGGATTTAGGGGTAAAAGATTGTAGCGCATAGCCCGACCCTTGGGGAACGCCCAAATAAAATTTAAAATATGAAATATTACATCGCGTTTTTCTTATTCATGATAACAACGACTTCTTTTGCCCAAACCACTCGTAAAATTGTAAAAGATTTTGATGGCGATTTGAAAAAAGACAGCATATTTATTGATAGCGATAAAGATATTTTAGTACTTTGGTTATCGACCCAAAAATACAAACGCATAGAAAGTAAAGAAATTAGATACCTAAATTTTGGCAATACCTTAGTGGCAACCAAAAGAGGTTTTGAGTTTTGGAACGATTACGACCGCTCGGCTTTTGTGAGTGTTTTCGAGTATAGTAAAACCGCTAAAAAAATGCAGTTGGTACAAATGCGACGAACTGACGATATTTTACGGGGCGATTTCCCTGGAGAAAAAACAGGTACTTCTACCTTAAATTTGCTAACACATAAATATGTTGGTGTTTTTAAAAAAGGCGTTAAGGGTAAAGTTGTAAAAATGCCTGTAATTAATGCCGAAATTGTTTACCCAAAAACATATTTGGAAACTTATAGCGATGCCATTAATTTCGATTACCAAACTAAATGTATAGCCTTGTACGAGAAAAATAAAAAGTAGTGTTAAAAGTTAAAATCCCATTCTAAAAAAATTATTTTGTACGTTTAAAACGCAATTCGCTTATTAAATCCATCCCTAGGATTAATTAAAAAGTTTACAATAACTTTTTATAAATAAAACATCTTTGGCAATTATAAAATCAATTTATTTTAACTGGGGATACCTATGAACATCAAAAAAATAAAAGAAATTAAGCACCTTTTACCACAAGATTGTTGGATTGTGATGCGAAACAATGTCAACAATAACGAAATGGACGAGGAATATGTGTTGCACATTGAAGGCGATTTTGAAACCAAAAACTTCGACCTTGGAGCACCTTTAATTCCTTTTAAAAATCGTTTTGCTGATTATGAAACGTACTTAAAGCAAAATGTTTTGATGCTTATTTTAGTGCAAGGAAACTTTACCGCAAACAACGTTTACAATTACGGAACCGATGGCAGTACAGGCCTTATGGTTTTAGGCAACGCCACGGTAAATAATTTTGTAGTTGGCGGACAAGAAATTTACATCGCCCAAAACTTAACCGTAAACGAATGTTTTTGGGGGCATTACAATCACGGCGAATTGATAGTGCATGGCGAACTCAAAACCAAAGTTTTTATCGCAACCGAAGAGTATCATTATCAATATGAAAAAGAAATTGTAGCCGAATATTTTATAAAGGAAGATAACGAAGAAGACAATTACGAGCCAACTTTACCCAAAGCCATATTTGTACCTGAACTTATCGAGGAAATAGACGAAATTGACAGAGCAGATGTTTTTAGTTTTGCACAATGGCTAAACCGACAGGCTTTTATTGAGCATTTAGTAGCGAACAAAAACATCCTGCAAACAGAAATTACAATTGTTAGCGAAGCAGAAAAACAGCAACAATTGCTCAATGCCATCGCTAAGCAATTTAGCAATGAAACTTTTACTAACTATGCAGAGTTTCAACAGCAAATACCCAATTTTAAAAAGCTCTTCGAAATTGCCCGATTACATAAAGAGGATGCCATACAAGTTTTTGAATGGAATGGCTATTCGATAACGTTAAGTTGCCAAACCAAAACCGATGAAGTAGATTATATTTTGGCTACACACATTAGTGGTCTGAAATTTTATATCGAATGTAGAAAAGTAAGTGGTGGATTTTTAAAACGTGCTACCGAAACTTTAAGTGCCGTTTGCAAAGCCTTACCAGAACAAGAATTTTTTAGTGCTTTAGAAAACGATACGCCAAAAGAAATTTTAATAGCCCTGCAACAATTTTGGACAGCTGTTTTGCTTCACGCAGAGCGAGGCCATTATTTTTACCTGCAGTTTTTAACTACCGTAAAATGCGAAGATTTATTAGGTTATTTAGCCACGCCAGTAGTGCAAGAAAAATACAACGATTATTGGGATAGCGATAAAAATGGTTTTTGGTATGGCGATTATATCATAAGTGTAAGAATAAATGGCGCCAGAGATTTGCCCGGAAGTGTAGATATTGGCAAAGAAATAAAAGGCGATGAATTTGATGCAAGAAAATACTATTTCAGGCCTAATTAAATTTATAAAGCTACTTTCCCAATACTTTATTATAATTCTAGTCAAGAAGAGTTAACAACCGATAGATACAGAAGTCACAGTAGCTTAGAACAGGTATTTTTATACGATTGGAAGCACTATCAAGAAGCCCTAAAATGGTATCCAAAAATCGAATTGGGAGTTGCTTATCACAATAAGTCATATTTAGAAGAAAAAGAAGAAACCCTCAAAAATCAACAAGAAATTGCCGATAAAAAGTCTAATCCAAAGCCATTGCCATTTACCGAAATGGTATTTGAAGGCATCACTTTTAAAGTAATTAATTTGGCAGAGGCCGATGCCTTAATTGGTAATTTAACCGATTTTAAAGGCGAGCAAATTTACAACGTTTTTGAAGATACTTGGCGTTTTCCTAGCTACCAAGAAAATTGTTTTTTCTTACTGACGGAAGAAGATGTAACACTCGAAAAACTCGATTTGGATTATAGCACCGAAGAAAATTCTGATGTTTTCATTCTCGGCTTTATCTTCCTCAAAAACCTAAAAACCGACAAGTATATTTTAGCTTGCGATACCGATAATTCGCCTGCTTTAATTGTTTTGGGCAATGTAGAAACGGTAAATATCCATTTATTTGGCAACGTACATTATATTGGCGATGGCTTGCAATGCGATACACTTTGGGCGTTTACAACCATGGCGAACTCTTTATAAAAGGTGCCACCACGGCTTGGCTGGTTTATGCTGATGATATGGATTTTCATATCGAAAAATTTGGAGGCATAGAAGCGGTAATCAGTAATCAAGGGCAATCGATAATGCTAAATTCCATTTTAAAAGATACCGATGGAAGCACCATTTATGTAAAAAATTATTTTCCATCAACCAACCGATTGTCTGATATAGTTTTGGATGATTACGTAGAAATTAACGAGTACGGTGTAGAAGGTTTAACTGATAGCGCCATTAGCGTTGTACAGGATGGTTTATCGCTCATAGACCATAATAAGAAGGCGAAGTTTGAATATGCTGATTTTCCTCAACGCTTAAAAGAGATGTTTGCCAAATTGGCTTCGCTTAATGAAGTGAAAACGAACAACGTCATCTCAAACATCGAAAATGATAAATGTATTTTCTATTTATTTACCTACGAAGGTGTAGATTATCAGCAATTGATGCTCGAAATTGGTCGCGGATACTCCATAAGGATGCGCACTTTGTTAAATAAGCAAACTGAAGATTGTTTGCTCTTGCTAGAATATTTGGATGAAAATGGCATAGCCAAATACCAATGGCAAGACAATGCAGAAAGTAAAATGCTAGAAATGAAATGCGTTAAAAAAGCAATGATTGATGCTTATGAGATATTAACTCAAGGCTTGCCCGAATAAATTAAAAATGGTGTAAACAATTGTTGAAATATTAAAAATTTAAGGTTCTACAATTTTGTAAATTAGCCATACCGGAAAAACATAGAATTATGAATAAAGAAAACGCTATTCAATTATTTGAGCAAAAACAGGTTCGTACCCATTGGGACGAGGAACAGGAAAAATGGTATTTTTCTTTAATTGATGTAATTGAAGCATTAACCGATACCGACCGCCCAAGAAAATACTGGAGCGACCTTAAAGCCAAGCTCAAAAAGGAAGGAAGTCAGTTGTCCGAAAAAATCGGACAACTGAAATTACAATCTGCTGATGGCAAGTTTTACAAAACCGATGTTGCAGATACCGAACAACTGTTTCGCTTAATTCAGTCTATTCCATCACCAAAAGCAGAGCCTTTTAAAATTTGGTTGGCACAAGTAGCAACTGAGCGCTTAGACGAAATGCAAGACCCAGAACTTACTATTGACAGGGCTTTGGAGCAATACTTAAGTTTGGGCTATTCTGAAAACTGGATTAATCAACGCCTAAAAAGCATCGAAATAAGAAAAGAGTTAACCGACGAATGGAAAAAAAGAGGATTAAAAGAAGGCGTTCAGTTTGCTACTTTAACAGATATTATTACTAAAGCTTGGGCTGGCAAAACCACAAAAGAATACAAAATTTTAAAGGGACTTAAAAAAGAAAATCTTCGTGATAACATGACCAACACCGAACTGATTTTAAATATGCTAGCCGAAGCCTCTTCTAAAGATATTTCACAAGCTACAAATCCCGAAACCTTTGAAGAAAATGCAAAAGTTGCCCAACAAGGCGGAACTATAGCAGGTGATGCCAGAAAAGCATTGGAACAAAAAACAGGCAAAAAGGTAATAACACCCCTTAATGCAAAAACATTTTTACAAGCGTCTGAAAAGGAAAATAAGATAGCGAAAACCACAAATAAAAAATAACTATTGCGACTATAATAGGCTTCTAAAAAGAATTTAAGTTCAACCTCGAAAACGAATAATTAATAAGTTGTTTGTTTTCGTATTAAAACATTATTTAATTTAAGCCTAAATTAAAATCAATGAAATCGAAAATTATAAAAGGCATACTAATTTTTGGGTTATTTGGCTTGGCGGTAATTTTTTCTACCAACCTGCGGGTAAAATCGTTAACCGAAAAATCTATTTACAACAATGTTGAAGATGTACCCAAAACCAATATTGCCATCATTTTTGGTGCAGGCATAAACGGCGATAAACCAAGTAAATATTTAAAAGATAGATTAGATGCTGGCATTAAATTATACAAAGCCAATAAAGTGCAAAAACTGCTTTTATCCGGAGATAACGGAGATGATGAACACGATGAACTCACCGTTATGAAAGTATATTGCTATCAAAACGGGGTAGATACCAGCAAAATCTATTTAGATTATGCTGGTTTCGATAGTTACTCGACCATGTACCGAGCAAAAGAAATTTTTAAGGTTGATACGGCGATTTTGGTTTCGCAAAAATATCATTTAAACAGAGCGGTTTACATTGGCAATAATTTAGGCATAAAATCTTTTGGGTATGTAGCCAATAATGGAAGTTACCAAGGTTACAAATATGTTGGCTTCCGCGAATATTTGGCCATTACAAAGTCTGTTTTCGATGTGCTCAGAAAGAGAAAACCACATTTTTTAGGCGAATCTGTTGATATTAGTGGCCAATCTAACTATACAAAAAAATGAAACAAATTTTAGTTCTGCTATTTTCTTTAACATCACTTAATTTATTTGCACAAAGTGACAATCCAGCTATTCAACAAACCGGAGCCACTGCAAATTTATTTATCCCGAAAGGATGGAAACAAATTTATAGTGCCAAAGGCGACTTAAATAAAGATAATATGGCTGATGAAGTGATAATTATCCAAAACACTAATCCTAAAAATATTATTAAAAATGATGGCATGGGTGGAGCGCAATTAAATGTTAACCCACGGATGATTTTGGTGCTTTTTAAAATGGCAAAAGGCTATCAGCTTAAAGCTAAAAACACAAAATTTATTCCGACAGAAAATGATACAGTTTCTACTTGTCTTGCCGACCCATTGCAAGAAACTGGTGCCATAAATATAAAAAATGGTGCATTAATTTTAAGCTATCAATATTGGCTAAGTTGTGGTTCTTACGGAGTTACTAATATGGATTATACCTTTAGGTTTCAAAACCAAAAATTCGAACTTATAGGTTGCGATACGAAAAGTTTTAGCCGTTCTTCTGGAGAAGAAGATATTATAAGCCTTAACTTTTCTACCCGTAAAAAAAGCGAAACCTCTGGCGGAAATATGTTTGACGATAAAACCAATAAACCCAAAACAGTTTGGAAAAAGCTTGCCTGGGATAGGTTATTTACACTCGATGAAATGACCGAAGAACTTGCGGAAAAAGTTTCTGCACTATAAAGCCAAGGAAAATCATTATAAATATTCTTCGAAACTAAACAGTTTTAATTTTTTAAAGCCGCTAAATTTTTCTTGGGTTCACTCTTTTAAGAAACTGATTAGGAAAAAATCAAATTAATTATTAATTAACTGATTTACAGCATATTTATATAAAAAATCACGTATTTATCCGTAGTACATAAGGTTTCTTTTTCATAGTTAATTTGGTCTTCTGGCACAGTCGTTGTAATGTGGCTGTTACATTTACTAACCAGATCTGTTGTCTACCGCAGCAGATTTTAAAATTGAAAAACAACAAGATGAAAAAGACAGTTCAAATCTTCAGCATGCTTTTAATAGCATTAACAGTAATGGTTTCATGCAAAAAAGATACCGACCCGGCAGATAGAGATTTCTTCGTAGGCACTTATAACGGAACAGTAACTTACAGCAAAGGAACAACTCAAATCAACAGTACAGATGGAAAAGTAACAGTTACAAAGGTTAATGATACTTACAGTTTCTTTTTTGGAAACAATATTCCCGATATCACGGGTGTAAAATTTCAAGAAAGTGGTAATACTTACATCAGTGTTGGTACAGGCGTTATCGGTATAACGATAGATGCCAGTACCTTAAAAATTGGTGTTTCAAATACGAATGGTAATTGGACGGCCAACTGTACAAGGTAATATTTTTTAAAGCAACAGAAAAAGTCCCGACCAAATCGGGACTTTTCTGTTTTATAATTTTAATTTACCGCGAAAAACCAAAAAACTCATTCCGAATTTATTTAGCTTTATCGAATGAGTGCTGAATTAAGAAAACACATTGAAGAAATCGTTTCCCTTACCGATGATGAGTTTGAACATATTAACGAACATTTCAAAATCAAACACCTCAAAAAGCATCAATATTTAATTCAGGAAGATGAACATGTTAAATACATGTATTTCGTAATCAAAGGGCTTTTAAAAGCCACTTTTACAGATGTAAATGGGAAAGAATACATCATCCAATTTGCCATGGAAAACTGGTGGATTTCTGATTTCAAAGCTTTCTACCAAAATGCTAAATCGATTACAAATATCAGCTGCTTAGAAAACGTAGAACTCCTTTCTATCTCCAGAGAGAACTTAAACAAAATTTGCAGCGAAAACCATAAAATGGAGCACTTTTTTAGAGTAAAAAACAGTTATGGATATATTGCCTTGCAGCAACGCATTTTATCATTGCTTTCCACCAGTCCTAAAGAACGTTTTGAACAATTTTCAAATCAATACCCACAACTCGGACAACGAGTTTCTAAAACCATCATTGCAGCTTACTTAGGCATTTCGAGAGAAACACTAAGCAGGCTTTCTGTAAAAGTGTGATTCAGCGCACAAAAATTCTGTGATTTAGATCCTATGCTGTCGAACATAATAGCTATAATTTTGTTGTACACTTAGGATAAAAAATATGAATAAGAAAGTATTATTCGTGCTTACGAGTCACGACGAATTAGGAAACACAGGTTTAAAAACAGGTTTTTGGTCAGAAGAATTAGCTGCACCATATTATGCTTTAACAGATAAAAATATTGAAGTTGTGTTGGCGTCAGTTAAAGGCGGTCAGCCACCTATCGACCCTAAAAGTGAAGACCCTACTTTCCAAACCGAAACCACCAGAAGAATGGATAAAGATACTGTTCTTTTAGATAAATTGAAGAATACAATGCCACTGGAAGATGTAAATATGGAAGATTACGATGCCGTATTTTACCCTGGGGGTCACGGGCCACTTTGGGATTTAGCAGAAAGCACAACTTCTCAAAAATTAATTGTCGATTTTTACACAGCAAATAAACCTGTTGCTTTTGTATGCCATGCACCAGGCGTGTTAAAAGATGTAAAAGTAAATGGCGAGTATTTAGTAAAAGGCAAAAACGTAACCGGCTTTACCAATACAGAAGAAGAGGCTGTACAATTAACCAATGTGGTACCTTTCCTGGTAGAAGATATGTTGGTTAAAAATGGTGGGTTTTATACCAAGATAGAAGATTGGAATCCCTATGCTGTTGTAGATGGTTTACTGATTACGGGCCAAAACCCAGCGTCATCGGAAAAAGTAGCCGAAGAACTATTAAAACTGATTTAATTTAAATCAATGTTGGTTGCTAAAAAGCAACCAACATTGATTTTTTTCTACAATTCCTCTTCTTCTTCGTCCTCTTCTTCAGGCACATATTTTTCAATTGCCTGTCCAATTGCATTCACTTCTTCATCTTCCTCAAAAATTGGAAGTTCAGTCTTATAATCCATTTTCAGCCAAATAGACGAGGTATCTTTTTGAATCTGAATGTATTCTTTTCCATCTTTAAAAATGGTGTATGAGTCGTTTCCTTCTGGAAAAACCGAATAATTTACCGGGCCAACTTCTATATCGAATGGTTCTTGCATCGTTGTTGTTTTTTCTGTAAAGATAAGGCTTTGCCAGAAAGCACAAATTAACTTTTATAGTTTTTTGGAAATGATTGGCAGCATTAAATAGCGGTTTTTAACCCCGATCACTACAATCTGATTTATTAGCTAAAATAGTGATATTATCTCGGCCACCTAACCCGACCGATGAAAAGCCCCTAAGCCGAGGTACGGACTTGCAATGGGGGCGGGACCAGTCCAAACAAAAAGGATACAGATTTTGCTTTCCAAAAAAAAGAAAATAACTTTAACTATGGAATTAACAAAAGCTGAAAATAGGATTGCCAGAAATATTTTTGCTGTCGCTTTACAAAGAGAATTGGCAAAGGAAATGGAGGTATTTAATCAAATTCTTCAAAAATGGAAAAGTGAACCACAAACCGACCACCGTGATAGTTATTATGAATTATTTACCGCTGTTAAAGATTTCGATAAGCATATTGCCCGGCGTTATGATGGATTGAAAAATTCGTGGTTTTATGGAACACTAATTGGATTACTGGCCGATGAAATAATAAATGAAAAAGATTTGACGGAATACAGTGAAGAGACCAGAAGCCAATTAATTAACGGTGCAAAACGAAGAAATGAAAATGACTAATAACTAAAAAATTACGTATTACTGCTTAAAAATCCCATCATTTGTATTACTTTACACCAAACTATTTACCGAAAGATTAGAAGATGAAGTTAACGTTTTGGGGTGCGGCGCAACAGGTAACAGGAAGTATGCACCTGCTCGAAGTTGGGCATTATAAGATATTGATAGATTGCGGATTGGATTATGAAAAGGAAACCTTTCAGGAAGAAAACCAGCAATTTCCTTTCGACCCGGCGAGTATAAATTTAGTGATTTTAACCCATGCACATATCGACCATTCTGGCAATTTGCCTACGTTGGTTCGCTTTGGTTTTGACGGACAAGTGCTCTGTACGCCTCCAACTGCCGACTTAACTTCGATATTATTATTTGATTCGGTAGAGCTTTTTTTACGCAAACAGAGTAGAAAACCACGTACCAAACGCGGCAATTTCAGTGGGCCAAAACCTTTGTATCTGCACAAACATGTAATGGATACCATCGACCGTTTCGTTACGATTGCTTTTGACAAACCTTTCCGGATTAATGGCGATATTAGTTTAACTTTTATTCCGGTGGGGCATTTATTGGGTGCCGCAGCGGCAGTTTTAACCATTAACGATAATGGCGAGGAGAAGAAAATTGCCTTTTCAGGTGATATTGGCAGAGAAAATTATCCCGTTTTGGTAAAACCAGAACCGATACCTGAGGTTGATTATTTGGTTTGCGAATCTACTTATGGCGGTCGCTACCATACCAAAGACCAAACGCTGGAGGAAAGATTGGTAAAGGAGATTGAAGAAGCTTGTATTAAAACCCCTGGCCGATTAATTATTCCTGCTTTTAGCATCGGCAGAACGCAATCGCTAGTTTTTGCTTTGAACCAAATTTTCACTAAAAAATTATTGCCGCCAATCCAGATTTTTGTTGATAGCCCCATGGCGATACATGCCACTGATGTTTACCGAAAACACCATAATCTGGTTAATCAGGAGGCTAAGGATTTTTACAAAACCATGGGCGATGAGTTTGAATTTGAGCATTTGGCCTATGTGCAAACCATGAAAGAAAGTAAGGATGTTTCTAACTATTTCGACCCTTGCATCATCATTTCTTCGGCGGGTATGTTAGAGGGTGGCCGTATTCAAGACCATTTGTATTATAACATTCAAAATTATTATTGCACCATTCTTTTTATTGGTTATTGCGCCAAAGGAACGCTTGGTTATAAATTGCTTAGCGGTGCGCCAATTGTGCGCATTAAAGACCGCGAAATGATGGTTTATGCCACCATTCGCAAAACAGATTTACTTAGTGGCCACGGAGACCACAATGATTTGGTACGGACGGTTAAACAAACCGGCCAACCGAAAAAGGTGTTTTTGGTTCATGGCGAAGATGTTAGTTTAAAAGCTTTAGCTGCCGCTTTGCAAGAAGATGGTTTTAATGTAGCTATACCGGAACGAGGAGAAGTTTTTGAGATTTAAACCCCAACCCCCGGAGGGGGTTTAGCAAAGTTTATAAAACTTGTTTTTAAAGGCCTCCCTCACGGGAGGATTTAGGTGGGGCTTTATTTTCTCACTTGCCCATCGCCTCTCACCACCCATTTATAACTTGTTAATTCTTCTAAACCCATTGGACCACGGGCATGAAGTTTCTGTGTACTGATCCCAATTTCAGCACCTAAACCAAACTGTGCGCCATCCGTAAAACCAGTTGAAGCATTTGCATAAACCGCAGCGGCATCTACCTGATTTAGAAATTTAGTAATGTTATCTTCATCTTCAGAAATAATAGCCTCACTATGTTTCGAACTATATTCTGCAATATGATTTAAAGCTGAAGCAAAGTTTTCAACAACTTTTACAGCAAGTTTTAAAGATAAAAACTCCGTTCCGAAATGTTGTGGATTTGCCGAATTTAACAATACAGATGGATAAGAAGATTTTAAAATTTCATAGCTTTTTTCATCGGCAAAAAGCTCTACTTCACCCGATGCCAAAGGCGATAAAAGTTCGGCTAAATCTCCTAATCTATCCTGATGAACCAACACACAATCCAGAGAATTACAAACACTTACTCTTCTGGTTTTTGCGTTAAAAATGATCGCTTTACCTTTTTCTAAATCGCCAGTTTCATCAAAGTAAGTATGAACAATTCCTGCTCCGGTTTCAATAACCGGAATTTTGCTTTGCTCGCGAACATAATTAATTAACGATTGACTGCCTCGAGGAATCAATACATCTACAAAGCCTCTGGCATTTAGCAAAGCCTCGGTTGCGGCACGATCTGCAGGCAATAAAGTTAAAACATCAGGATTAATTTCATGCTCTTGCAAAACCTTATGAATTACTTTAACGATGGCTAGGTTTGAAAACTCTGCATCACTTCCGCCTTTTAAAACAGCAACATTTCCTGTTTTAAAACAAAGGGAAAAAACATCGGCCGTTACATTTGGACGAGCCTCATAAATTACACCAACTACACCAAGTGGAACACGAACTTTTTTAAGATTTAATCCGTTATCTAAAGTCTTTTCTGATAAAATTTCTTCCAACGGACTTGTCAAACCAACTACACTTTCTATATCAGCAGCAATAGATTTTATTCTTTCTACTGTGAGTTTTAATCTGTCATATTTTGGGTCTTCTATCGGCATTTTTGCCAGGTCTTTTTCGTTTCCCTCTAGAATTGCAGTCGTATTTTCGACCAAAGCCAAAGCCAAATCAGAAAGTACCAGATTTATCTTTTCTTTTGATAGAAGGATTAAATCTCTGGTAGCTTTTTTAGCGTTTTCGAAGTATGTTAAGTAGTTCATTTTTGTTTTTTTTTACCGCAAAGGACACCAAGGATAGCGCAAAGAACGCCAAGTTAGATGCAGATTTGCTTAAGTTTTTTTTACCGCAGAAACGCCGAGTTTTTCACAGAGAAATTAAGATAATAGCTTTGCATTTCTTTGCGCCTTTTCCTTTGCTTTCTTTGCGGTTAATTCTTTTATATCGCGGAATAAAAGTAATCGTAATGAACTAATGCCTTTTGCTTTTTCAGTCCAATTCTTTCTCGAGCTTTCTCACTGCCGTATTCTGCAATTCCTAAACCAATAAGCTGATTATCTTCTCCGATGATTTTAATAATATCGCCTTTTAAAAATTCGGTTTTTATCTCTATAATCCCAATGGGAAGTAAACTTGTTGCTCTGCCCGATGTGAGTACCGTTTTTGCACCATCGTTCAATTTTACAATTCCTGTAGCTGCTGTTTCAGAGTGTGCAATCCACTTCTTTTTGCCCGACTTAATTTTTCCGGGAACGAAACGGGTATGCACTAATTCCTGATCGAACAATTCCGTTAATACATTATCTTTTGTTCCATTGGCAATGTGAACGGTAATACCAAGTTTAGCCACTTTCTGTGCCATGGTCGATTTTGTAATCATACCACCACGACCAAATTGTGATTTACCCGTTTGAATAAATGAAGCTAAATTAGCAACCGAACCAGAAATTTCTTCAATCACCGCTGAGCCGTCAATTTTTGGGTCTCCGTTATAAATACCATTTACGTTTGATAAAATAATCAGCGCATCAGCACTTAACATGGAGGCAATTAACCCTGCCAGTTCATCATTATCGGTAAACATTAACTCGGTAACAGAAACCACATCGTTTTCATTTACCACCGGAATAACATCATTCTGCAGCAAAATTTGCATACAGTTTTTCATGTTCAGGTAATGCGCTCTATCGCGGAAATCTTCCTTTGTTACCAAAACCTGTGCACATTTTATTTTATGCTCGGCAAAGAAATTTGAGTAGGTATTAATTAGCTTTACCTGCCCAATGGCGGCTAATAATTGCCTTGTGGTTACAGCATCCTGCTTTTCTGAAACTTTAATTAAACTTCTTCCAGCGGCAACCGCACCCGAAGAAACCAAAATTACTTCAATACCTTGTTTTTTAATTTCGGCTAATTGATTAACAAGGTGATTAATTCGGCTATCATCTGGAAGCCCGTTCGTTTGTGTAATCACATTCGAACCAACCTTAACCACTATTTTTTTGTAACCCAGTTTCATTATTATTCTGTAACAATTTTATAGCGGCAATTTAACATCATTTTTTTTAATTCAGATCATTATCAATAGACTTAGTAGATTTTTGCTAAAATGGTAATATTTCAAAATATGAACTGGTGCAAACCCTTTTATGAATAAGTAGGAGAATTTGGCAATGGCAATTACGTTTTCAAAAAAAACTTAAAATTTTCTCTTCAAACAAAAACATCAAAATCTATATCTTTATAGCATGAGATTATCAGAAATAACAAACTACCTCGAAAGTATTGCGCCCTTAAATTATCAGGAAGACTACGACAATTCTGGTTTAATAGTTGGCGATCCAAATATGGAAATAAGTGCTGCTCTTGTTGCTTTAGATTGTGTAGAGAAAATAGTTGACGAAGCAATTTCGACAGGCTGTAACCTGATAATTACCCATCACCCGATTGTTTTTAAGGGGTTAAAAAAACTTAACGGAAAGAATTATGTTGAGCGTGTCGTACTAAAAGCGATTAAAAATAATGTTGCGCTATATGCAATACATACCAATTTAGATAGTGTACATACAGGTGTAAACGCAAAAATTTGCGAAAAACTTGGTTTAAGTGGTATAAAAGTGCTTTCACCAAAATCCGGATTATTAAAAAAATTGGTTACGTTTTGTCCACATGCGCAAGCAGAGCAACTGCGTTCTGCACTTTTTTATGCTGGTGCAGGCAATATTGGTAACTATAGCGAAGCAAGTTTTAATACCGATGGTTTTGGAACTTTCAAGGCTAATGAAAGGGCTAATCCTTTCGTTGGCGAAAAAGGAGTGCAACATCACGAAGCCGAATTAAGGGTAGAAGTAATTTTTCCGGTTCAGAAAGAACGAAAAGTCTTACTTGCATTATTCGAAAATCATCCTTACGAAGAAGTAGCTTATGATATTTATAATTTAGAGAATAAGCATCAGCAAGTTGGCTCTGGAATGTTAGGCTGGTTGGAATATGATATGGAAGCATACGATTTTCTGCACATGGTAAAAGATAAAATGCAGGCTAAAGTTGTTCGATACACCTCCATTTTACCTAAAAGAATAAAAAAAGTTGCAGTTTGCGGTGGTTCGGGAAGTTTTCTGTTAAAGGAAGCTATTGCTGCAGGTGCTGATGCTTTTATTACTGCCGATTTTAAATACCATGAGTTTTTCGACGCAGAAGAAAAAATTATGATTGCAGACATCGGACACTTTGAAACTGAACAATTTACATCAAATTTATTGGTTGAAATTATTCAGAAAAAATTTACTAACTTTGCAATCCGTTTAACGGAGCAAAATACAAACCCCATAAATTACTTGTTTTAATGGAACAAACCGTAGAACAAAAGCTAAAGGCTTTATACGAATTACAAAATATCCACACGAAAATTGATAAAATACGTCAGGTACGTGGCGAGTTACCAATGGAAGTTGCCGATTTGGAGGATGATGTTTTAGGATTAGAAACTAGAATTTCAAAAATCAAAGCTGAGCTTGATGATCTTGAGGATTCAATCGTAACCCGTAAAAACACAATCAAAGATGCACAAGCTGCAATCAAAAGATACGAAACTCAATTAAAAGAAGTTAAAAACAACCGTGAATACGATGCTTTAACTAAAGAAATTGAAATTCAAGGTTTAGATATTCAGGTTTCTGAAAAGAAAATTAAAGAGCACGGTTTTGAAATTACTTCTAAAACTGAAATTTACGAAGCTGCTAAAGCGGAGCTAGATGGCAGAAAGAAAGATTTAGAAACTAAAAAATCTGAACTGGATGTAATTACTGCAGAAACTGAAAAAGAAGAGCAGGATTTACAAAAGAAAGCAGATAAAGCCGAGCCTCAAATTGAAGAACGCTTATTAGTTGCTTACAAACGTTTACGCAAAAATGCAGTTAACGGTTTGGCTGTTGTAACTATCGATCGCGATTCTTGTTCTGGTTGTTTCAATCAGATTCCACCACAACGCCAGTTAGATATTCGTCAACGTAAAAAAATTATCGTTTGCGAACATTGTGGACGTATTTTGGTTGATGAAGCTTTAACTGTAGAAGTAGCAGAAGCTTAATCGAGATTTAAATAATATTTTAAAAGCGGTCACGAAAAATTCGTGACCGCTTTTTGTTTTAAGTGAAATTAAATCCAGCATCCTATTTTTACCTTAATTGTAGAGTGTTATTTAATTGAGGTACAGTATTTGCGTAAATTTTAACATAAAACCCTCGATACGATTATAAAATGATTAAAAGCTTACGATTTATCGCTACCTTCCTGCTCTTCACCCTTATATCTCCTCTGTCATCTTTTGCCAATTTCGATTTCAATACCAACTGCCTTAATGCTTACAGAAGTATTTTCGAATTAAAGCTGGGTAACGCTAAAGCATATATCTCAACCGAGAAAAGACTTCGACCTAACAATTCTATTATTCCTTTGCTAGAGAATTACGTAGATTACTTTACGCTAATCACATCGGATAGTAAATCTGATTTTGATAGATTGAAGGCAAACAAATCATCCAGATTGGATAAAATAAGTAATGATGATAAAACTTCTCCATACTATTTATACGCTCAGGCAGAAATAAATTTACAGTGGGCTTTGATTAGAGGTCGTTACGGAGAATATTTTAATGCCGCCATGGAAATACGAAAAGCAAATAATATGCTGCAGGATAACGTAAAAAAATTCCCGAATTTCCAGCTTAATATGAAAGGACTTGGGCTGATAAATGCTGTGCTAGGAAATCTGCCAGACGGCGCTTTGAAAAGCACATTATCTACTTTTGGTATTCGAGGAAACCTTCAAAATGGATTAAATATGTTCGAAAAGCTTGCAGATAATCTACCTAAATCTACTTACGAGCCATTTTATGATGAAGTTGTTTTTTACTATGCGTATGTGTTAGCTGATGTGGCCCATAGTCCATCTGCTTATACAAAAACCATAAAATATACAGAACGAATTGCAGATAGCAGCCTTTTAAAATCCTACTTGCAAAGTTATGTTTGTATAAAAACTGCTCATAATGATGAAGCAATTAATATTTTATCTAAAAAACCAGAAGGCGCAACCTACCAGTCATTTCCATATTTAGATTACTTGGAAGGAATTGCACATTTAAATAAGCTAGATTTAAGCGCATCGTCTTATTTCAACCGTTTTTTGCAAACAAATAAAGGCGTCAACTATATTAAAGACACAAATCTTCACCTCGGCTGGATTTCGCTCTTAAAAGGAGACAGAACAGGCTATACGAGCTACATAACAAAGGCTATCAATTCTGGTTACACCTATAATGAAAAAGATAAGCAAGCTCAGAACGAAGCATCAGCACCAGTGCCTCCTATAGATTTGCTTAAGGCCAGGCTTTTATTTGATGGCGGCTATTTAACAAGAGCCGCTCAATTGCTGGATAATAAGAAAGCGGCAGATTATAGCTCAGATAAAGATAAAACAGAGTTTAATTACCGCATGGGCAGAATTTATGATGATTTGGGGAAAGACGATCAAGCGCTTGCTTTTTATCAATCGACCATAAATCAAGGACGAAATTTGAAATATTATTTTGCTGCCAATGCTGCGTTGCAAATGGGTAAGGTCTATGAGAAAAAAAATAATAAGTCAAAAGCTAAAGAGGCTTACGATACTGCTATCGGCATGAAAAACCATGAATACGAAACCAGTATTGAAAGCCAGGCAAAGGCGGGTTTAAGAAGAATAAACTGACCTTAATTAAAATCTATATACAAAAGCATTAATGTGCATACCCGCTCCAACTGAGGCGAAAACGGCTATATCACCTTTTTTAACTTTATAACCTTTAACTTGTTCTTTTAAAACCAAGTCTAACAGGGTTGGCACGGTAGCTACGGAGCTATTCCCAAGCCAACTTATCGTCATTGGAACCAGGTTTTCTGGAACCGTATCTAAATCATAAAGCTTAAATAAACGCTTCATTATCGCCGTATCCATTTTACCGTTGGCTTGATGAACAAAAACAATATTAACATCTTCAACGGACAAACCTGCTTTATCGATGGCTTTTTTGATTACTTGAGGAACTTGAATAACGGCAAACTCGTAAAGTTTACGACCATTCATTTTAAGGTAATAATTACCGGTGGTTTCTTCCGGATGAGAACCTTTGCCCATAGTTAACAGATTGCCATAGTTTACCGCATGAGTTTCTGTTTTATGTGCCAAAATACCATTTTTACCCTCTGAAGAAACGCCTTCAAATATCACAGCACCTGCACCATCAGAAAATATCATGCTATCTCTATCGTGTGGGTCAATGATACGAGAGAGCGTTTCTGCACCAATAACCAGTATACGCTTTGCATCACCGCTTTTTATAAAATAATCAGCTTGAATAGTACCTTGAACCCAGCCCGGGCATCCGAAGATGATGTCATATGCAACGCAATCAGGGTTATTAATGCCTAATTGTTGTTTAACTTTTGAAGCCAATGAAGGTAAAATATCACTTCGGTTACTATTCAATGGAATATCACCAAAGTTGTGGCAAAAGATAATATAATCTAAAGTTTCTTTATCAATTCCCGAATTTTCAATGGCTTTTTCGGCAGCTTTTGCGCCGATGTGATTACTTAACTGTTCAGGACAAACATAACGTCTCTCAACAATTTCAGTGATTTCTGAAAACTTCTGAATAATCTCAGAGTTTTCTTTTTCTAAACGATTTCCATTTTCGAAAAACGTTGAATTTAAAAATTCATTACCGGAAATAATATTTTCAGGAATATAGCTTCCTGTACCGATAATAACTGTATTTATTGTTGCGCTCATAATTATAATACCGCATACTAAAACGGTATGTAGTATAAAAATATGGTTTATAAATTAAAAATGGAAATAATTTAAGAAAAATCGTCAATAAGAAAAACAAAAAGCTCTTTAGGACCATGAGCTCCTAAGACTAATGTTTTTTCGATATCAGCTGTACGACTTGGCCCTGTTATATTGCTAATCATAGAAGGAATCTGATTTCCGTATTTGTTTTTTAGCAATTGAAAGGCATCTTTCAAATCTAATACTAATTGACTTGTCCTGGCAATAACGATGTGATGATGTGGAAAAATACTTAACCTTCTTCCTGCCGCTCCCTCATTAGTAACCATCACACTTCCGTTTCTGGCAATTAATGCTTCGCACATCGTTATACCAACTTCGGCTTGTTCAAAATCTTTGTCGGTTTGATAAAAAGGGAATTCGTACTTTGATAAAAATTCTTGTAATTCTGGCTCCCAACAATAGATTTTACGCCATTTAAACTTATCAGCAAGCTGCAGCATGTTCTCAATAAAATCTATTCCATCTTCACAGAAGATAAAATTACCAGATACAGCAGTTAATTGCTCGGCAAATAAAACCTCAAGCTCATCTACATTTTTCTTATACAACGAACTATCTTCTAAATTGGGATAAGGATTTTCACGCTTCTCTAAAAGCGCTTTCCGTATCTTTTTTAGCATTTGTTCTTTTGCTGTTGTATTATCCCTCATTGCTTAAAAAAATAAAACCCCGGATTTTTTACACCCGAGGTTTCAAATATATTAATATCATTTAATATTTATTCTTTTTCTGAGCTAGGATTTAGACCAGTAACTTCGTTATTGATATCTGGACTACCAACCCCATCGTGAATTAAGCCTTCGGCAGCAGGAGCTTGATCGCCTGTTCCGTTAACAAACTCATCGTAAGTGGTGCGTGTATCAAAAGGACGTTTTCCTAAGATTTCCTCTAAATCGGCTTGGAATAAAATCTCTTTCTCTAATAATTTTTGAGCTAATTTTTCTAAACCATCTCTCTTATCTATTAATAATTGTTTGGTTTTGATGTAAACATCGCCAATCAATTTTCGAACTTCAACATCAATTAATTCTGAAGTTTTCTCAGAATATGGTTTGTTAAAATTATACTCGTTTTGAGGATCGTGGAAAGAAACATTTCCAACGGCTTCGTTCATACCGTAAATACTAACCATCGCATAAGATAGTTTTGTAATACGTTCCAAATCGTTTTGAGCTCCTGTAGAGATTTTACCGAAAGTAATATCTTCTGCAACACGACCACCCATTGTCATACACATACCATCAATTAACTGTTCTGTTGTGTACAAAAACTGCTCTTTTGGTAGATATTGAGCGTAACCTAAAGCGGCAACCCCGCGAGGCACAATAGATACTTTTACCAAAGGATCTGCGTGCTCTAAGAACCAACCAGCAATTGCATGACCAGCTTCGTGGTAAGCAACAATTCGTTTTTCTTCTGGTGAAATGATTTTATTTTTCTTTTCTAAACCACCAATTACACGGTCGATAGCATCTTGAAAATCTTGCATATCAACCGATTCTTTATTTTTACGAGCGGCGATTAACGCAGCTTCATTACAAACATTTGCAATTTCTGCACCAGCAAAACCTGGCGTTTGAGCTGATAATTTTTTCGCTTCGACCTCTTCTGAGGTTTTAATTGGTTTTAAGTGAACTTTGAAAATATGCTCTCGTCCAACTAAATCTGGCTTATCGATAGAAATTTGTCTGTCGAAACGACCTGGACGCAATAGAGCTGAATCCAATACATCCGGACGATTAGTAGCCGCAAGAATGATAATTCCAGAATCTGTTCCGAAACCATCCATTTCAACCAACAGTTGATTCAATGTGTTTTCGCGTTCATCGTTACCACCCATTACACTGTTTTTTCCACGAGCACGACCGATAGCATCAACCTCATCAATAAAGATTATACATGGTGCTTTATCTTTAGCTTGTTTAAACAAGTCGCGTACTCTAGATGCACCAACGCCCACAAACATCTCCACAAAATCAGACCCTGATAAAGAGAAGAAAGGAACCTGAGCTTCGCCGGCAACAGCTTTTGCTAATAAAGTTTTACCAGTACCAGGAGAACCAACAAGCAATGCGCCTTTTGGAATTTTACCACCCAGATTTGTATATTTTTTCGGGTTTTTAAGGAAATCGACAATCTCCATAACCTCTTGTTTGGCTTCTTCTAAGCCTGCAACATCGTTAAAAGTAATGTTTACCTGGCTTTCTTTATCAAATAAGGTTGCTTTAGATTTTCCGATACTGAAAATCTGACCACCACCACCAGCACCACCGCCCATACGACGCATCATAAAAATCCAGAAACCGATTAAAAGTAATACCGGTAAAATGATACTTAAAAACCAGCTTGCTAAAGGATTGTTCCTTGTAGTTGGCTGTGCCAAAATCCTTGAACCTTCAGGGATATTTTTTTGAGAATCAGATAAAAGCTTGTCCAACGCATCTGGCGAACCTGCAACAAAATAAACAGTAGGTCCTGTATTTGCATTAAAATTGCTAGTGCTTTTGTATGCTTTGTATTCTGGTTTGTTTAGGCTATCTTTTTTTATGTATACCTCTGCCTTTACAATATCGTCGGATTTGTAAGAAATAATTTTCTCTACATCTCCTTTAAGTAACATTTGAGTTTCGAAAGTTCTGTAAGAAACTTCTTTACTTCCATCGGAAGTTAAGAAATAGTTGCCAGCAACAATAGCAAGTATAATTGCGGCATAAACCCAAAAAATATTAAACTTTGAGCCTTTAAGTGGCTTCTTAGGGATATTTGGTAATTTTTTCCCTGGTTTTTTGTTTTCGTTTGTATTTTGATCGTTCATTTGTCTTTTTCAAAAGGTGTGGTTTGGCTATGCGCTTTGATAATTTGTGCTTTCAGCATCGCCCCATAATTCTTCAATGCCATAAAAGTGGCGCTTTTCGGTTTTAAAAATGTGCACAACCACATCAAAATAATCTAAAATTATCCAATCGGCAGATTCAAAACCTTCTTTATGTCGTGGGTCTGCTTGGGTGGCTTTATATATTTCTTTTTCTACACTATCAGCAATAGCTTTTACCTGCGTTGCCGAATTTGCACTCGCAATTATAAAATAATCAGCTACAGATGTATGAATATTTTTTAGATCCAACCGCACTATATCTTCTCCTTTTTTCTCTTGAATACCGTATACGGCTAACTCAGAAAGGTATGTAGAAAGGGCTACTATTTTCTTTTTTACCATTAAAATGCTTTATTTTTGGAATTACAATAATATAAATTCAACACTTGCAAAATAACACTTTTTCGACACTATTTGTTGGTCAAAATTTCATCAAATTAAAAGAAGTTGATTCTACTAATAACTATTTAAAGATTCTGGCTTCAAATTCCGAGCCATTACCAGAAGGAACTGTAATTATGGCAGACAATCAATTTGCCGGAAGAGGACAGCAGGAAAGTGTTTGGCAAACCGAATCGGGGAAGAATATTAGTACCAGTATTTATTTAAAACCATCGTTCTTGCCACTAAATAAGCAGTTTTATTTAAATATGGCAGTTAGCCTAGCCGTTGCTGAAGCGCTATCAGATTTTCTACCTTCGCCAGTTAAAGTTAAGTGGCCCAACGATATTTATTACAATAAGAAGAAACTTGGTGGCATACTAATAGAGAATACCCTGACAGGTTCTACCATAAAATCTGCGATAGTTGGCATTGGCTTAAACATTAACCAAGAGCAGTTTAACGGTGAGTTGGCCAATAAGGCAACATCTGTTTTTCAAATTTTACACAAACAAGTAAAATTAGAGCTTGTAACGGAAAAAATATTCGTTTATATGGAGAAATACTATTTAAATTTGAAATCAGAACGATACAGTTTTTTACAAAGCAATTACCTTAACAGGCTTTTAAACTTTAATTCTCCGGCAAGCTACCTTCAAAATGGTCAGGTTTTTGAAGGTATAATTAAAGGAATTGAAGATAGTGGCCTATTGATAATGGCGATTGACAAACAAACCGTAAAATTCAATTTTAAGGAAATAGAATACATACACACAAAATAAACACATAATGAAAAAAATCACTTTAGTATTGTCATTGGTACTATTTACCATTGCAGGCGCATTTGCGCAAATTGAGAAGCCTGTAACTTGGTCTTATGTAGCAAAGAAAACTAGTAAAACAGAAGCTGTTTTATATTTAAAGGCATCTATAGATAGCAAATGGCATATTTACTCTCAAAATGTTAAAAGTGGTGGGCCAGTTAAAACAACATTTAGTTTTTCTCCATCAAAAGATTTTAGCTTGGTTGGTAAAACTGCAGAACCAAAAGCAATTGTAAAGTATGAAGATACTTTCAAAATGAATGTAAGCTATTTCGAAAATCAAGTGATTTTTCAGCAAAAGATAAAGTTAAATAAAGGCGTTACAGCTGTAAAAGGTAAAGTCGAATTCATGACTTGTAATGATAGGCAATGTCTTCCGCCAGAAGAGATTGAATTTAGCATCCCAGTTAAGTAGTTGAAATTAAAACATTTAAAAGAGTCCCGAAAATTCGGGACTCTTTCTTTTTAAAGTAAAATCTATGCTGTTAACAGCTTTAAAGGCCAAGCCTTTATAAAATTATTACTAATTTCACCGCCTCAAAACACACAAATGAAAAAATTCCTATTATTCACCTTAATAGCGGCCATGTTTATCGCATTACCAGCTGTTAAAAGCTATGCTGTTGTAGCTCAGGACACGACAGCTACGGCTCCTCCTGATGATCTAGTATTTACCGAAGTTGGCTCTGCACAAGATAGTGCTGCGAATAGTAAGATAAAAGACTCTGTTGCTAAAGAGGTTGTTTCAACAAGCGCTACTTTAGAAAAAGCTCAGCCAGCAGAAGGTTCTTCAAAAACATTACTTTCTATTTTTGCAGCTGGTTTTGTTGCAGGCTTAATTGCTTTTTTACTGCCATGTATATTTCCAATGGTTCCATTAACCGTAAGTTATTTTACAAAAAGAGCAGAAACTAAAGGAAAAGGAATTCAGGGCGCAATAATTTACGGAGTTTCAATTATTGTAATTTATGTTGTTTTAGGCCTGCTAATTACATTAATCTTTGGGGCAAGTGCTTTAAATGAACTCGCAACCGATGGCTTTTTTAATGTATTTATCTTTCTTATCCTCTTAATTTTTGGGATATCGTTTTTAGGGGCCTTTGAAATTACGTTACCGAGTTCTTTCGTAAATAAAATGGATTCAAAGTCTGATTCGAAAGGATTGACCGGCATCTTTTTCATGGCAGCAACTTTAGCTGTTGTTTCGTTTTCTTGTACAGGACCATTAATAGGAACGCTTCTTGTAACCGTTGGGCAAACTGGAGGCTTTTTGGCGCCAATTATGGGCATGTTTGGCTTTTCGCTGGCATTAGCATTAATATTTGTTGTATTTGCAATTTTCCCAAGCTGGATGACCTCTCTTCCAAAATCAGGCGGCTGGTTAAATGCAGTAAAAGTTGTTTTAGGGTTGATTGAAATCGCGTTGGCTTTAAAGTTTTTATCAACGGCAGATTTGGCTTATCACTGGGGAATTTTAGATAGAGAAGTATTTATTGCTATATGGATTGTAATCGCATTTATCTTAGGATTTTATTTATTGGGTAAAATAAAATTCTCTCACGATAGTGATTTGCCTTATATATCAATTCCAAGATTATTTATGGGTGGGGCGGCATTCGTGTTTGCATTTTATTTAATTCCTGGTTTATGGGGTGCTCCACTAAAGGCTGTTAGTGCCTTAGTTCCACCATTATCTACGCAAGATTTTGTTATTGGGCAAGAAAGTAGTTCAGGAAATCAAGTATCTGCTCCTGCTCATGCTAAAAGAAAGTATTCAGAATTTCTGCATATCCCACATAATATAGATGGTTTCTTCGATTACGAAGAAGCATTAGCTTACGCTAAAGAAGTTAAAAAGCCATTGTTTTTAGATTTTACTGGCCATGGCTGCGTAAATTGTCGTGAAATGGAAGCTAAAGTTTGGTCTGATCCGCGTGTGCTTAAAAGATTAAAAGAAGATTACATCGTTGTATCTTTATATACTGATGATAAAACTGCCTTGCCTGAACCTGAGCAATTCGATTCAAAAGTTTTAGAAACTAAAGTTAATACTGTAGGTAAAAAATTCAAACATTTACAAGCCGAAAGATTTAATACAATTTCGCAACCATATTATGTACTTTTGGGCACCGATGAAAAAGAATTAGTTTCACCTCCAATTGGAGTGGAATTTAGTATAGAAAAATATTTGCAATATCTGGATAAAGGACTTTCAGAATTTGCTAAGAAACAAACAAATGAATAAGATAAAGAACATTGGTGTTTTAACCTCCGGGGGGGATTCTCCGGGCATGAATGCCGCAATAAGGGCTGTTGTAAGAGCCTCAATTTATTATGATATTGAAGTAACAGGCTTTATTCGCGGATACGAAGGCCTTATTAATGATGATTGTATGCCAATGGATCGTAAATCCGTTGCAAACATTATTCAGCGTGGGGGCACAATTTTAAAAACAGCCCGTAGTGAAGCTTTCAAAACAGTTGAAGGTAGAAAAACAGCATACGATAATTTAAAAGGTAGAAATATTGATGCGCTGATTGTTATCGGTGGCGATGGAACTTTTACCGGGGCTAATGTATTCGCAACCGAGCATGATTTCCCGATTGTTGGTATGCCAGGGACAATTGATAATGATTTAGCGGGCACCGATTTTACAATTGGTTACGATTCTGCCATTAACACCGTTATCGATGCTGTTGATAAAATTAGAGATACCGCAGAATCTCACGACAGACTTTTCATTGTAGAAGTTATGGGGCGAGATTCGGGGCTTATTGCCTTAAGAAGTGGAATTGGTGTTGGCGCCGAGGCCATTCTTATTCCAGAGGCGAACATGGGCGTAGAAGATGTTCTTCATAAATTAGAACACAGCCGTAAAGATAAAGCATCGAAAATTATTATAGTTGCCGAAGGCGATGATGCAGGTGGAGCATTTAAAGTTGGCGAAATTCTGCAATCAAAATATCCGCATTACGATACAAAAGTTTCAGTTTTGGGGCACATTCAGCGTGGCGGTAAACCAACTTGTATGGATAGAGTTTTAGCTAGCAGATTAGGTGTTTCGGCAGTAGAAGGTTTAATAAAAGGAGAGCGAAACGCAATGGCCGGACAGGTTAATAAAGAAATGATTTTTACGCCTTTCGACCATGCAATTAAACACATTAACGCAGAAAAAGTAAGCTCTACCTGGATAAAACTAATCGATATTCTTTCGTTTTAGCTAAATTCATTATAAAAAAGAAAAGTCATTCCCGCACCGGAATGACTTTCTTTTTTGCTTAGTTTTCGCGTTAAGCAATTTCTTAATCCTCTAAAACAACCGCAGTGCCATTTGCACTAACCATCAGCATGCTTCCGCCGCTGCCAACAGTTTCGTAATCTAAATCTACACCAACAATTGCATTAGCGCCTAAAGCGGCCGCATACTGTTGCATTTCATTAACGGCAGTGTCCTTTCCTTCGCGTAAAACGCGTTCGTAAGAACTCGATCTACCACCAACAATATCCGTTATCCCAGCAAATAAATCTTTAAAAATATTTGCGCCAATAATGGTTTCGCCTGTAACCAAACCAATATATTTTATAATTTTTCTGCCCTCAATCGTAGGCGTAGTGGTTACTAACATAGTTTCAGTTTTTTTAAATATTTAGAATGTGTTTTTTATAAAATGTTACAATTTTTTTTTCTAAAAATAAAGTTCTGTATTTCCATTAATTCTATAGTCCTGCTATGCGTTTCTGCCAATAAATCGGGCTTCATTTCTATCAGTTTATTTAACGCAGTCTTGTCTTGCTATTTGAGGCGTTACCCACATCGGTCAAAAATAAATTTATGCAATCTTTCCAAATTTTGCATCACTATTAAAATCGAATGTTATGAAACTATTTAAAACCTTACTCATCCTCCCTCTATTAATACTTGCAAATTTTGCTCAAGGGCAAATGCCAGTACTTAAAATTCAGCAAGCAGAAAGTAATCAACAAAATGATGCAGTAAAGCTCAAAAAGTTAAACATCGATGTGCAAATTACAGGCAACATTGCAACCACCGTGATGACGATGACTTTTAATAACAGTAGCAGTAGAACTTTAGAAGGAGAATTAACTTTTCCAATGCCCGAAGGCGTAAGCATTAGCCGTTATGCTTTAGATATTAATGGCAAAATGCGTGAAGCGGTTCCGGTAGAAAAAGCCAAAGCCACCGAAGTTTTTGAAAGCATAGAGCGCCGCCGGATTGACCCAGGTTTGCTCGAAAAAGTAGAAGGGAATAACTTTAGAACAAGAATATATCCATTACCTGCAAATGGAAGCAGAACGATAATTGTAGGTTACGAAGAAGAACTTAATTTCAATAACGGAAACTTTTTACGCTACCATTTACCTTTAGATTATAACCAAGCAATTGAAAAATTTTCTTTAAAAACAACAGTTTACGAAAGCATTTTAAAACCAGAATTAGGCGAACAACCAGATGGAAGTTTTGATTTAAAAGCAAAAGGAAATACGTACGTTGGCGAGTTTAATAAAACAAATTATCAACCAAAAATTGGTTTGACTATAAATCTCCCAAAAAGAAACGACTTGCCCGAAGTGCAAATGCAAAAAGCATCAAACGGATATTATTTTTTAGTGAATGTTTTTCCAAAATCAGTAAGCAGACCTCGCCAATGGTCAAACCAAATTGGCCTAATTTGGGATTCATCATTAAGTGGCTTGCAACGCGACATCAAAAAGGAATTAGCGCTTTTGGATTTAATCATTAAGAAAAAACAAAACCTAACAATACAATTAGGCTTGCTAAATAATGGTTTTAAAAATGCTGGTACTTTCACTATTTCTAACGGAAATTGGACAGCGTTAAAAGATAGATTAGAGAAAATTGTTTACGATGGTGGAACAAACTTTAATGCAGTCAACTCTCGCTCTTTTCTGGCAGAAGAATATATTTTCTTTAGCGATGGTTTATCAACTTTTGGCAGAAATTCAATTGAAATAAATAAACCTGTTCATACCATAAATTCTTCACTAAAGGCAGATTACAGCACTTTAAAATACATAAGCTTAAAAACTGGTGGACAGTTTGTAAACTTAAATTCAATTTCTAACAGCGATGCTTTTAACCAATTAAGTCAGGAAAATTTGCAATTTCTTGGTATTAAAAATGGCGCTGATGTTCGCCAAACTTATCCATCAATGCACGTAAATGTAAATGGTAATTTTTCACTAGCCGGAATATTAAATAATTTAAATACTGAGTTTGTACTCCAATTTGGTTATGGAAATACGGTTGTAACAGAACAGCCAATCCGATTAAATGCCACAGAACATACCTTAAGCAGTATTGATATAAGCAGGGTTTGGGCACAGAAAAAAATATCTGAAATGGATATTCAGTATGAAGCTAATAAGGATGATATTAGCATTTTGAGCAAGCAATTTGGTATTGTAACTCGAAATACAAGCTTAATTGTTTTAGAAAATTTGGATGATTATTTACGCTATGATATTACACCTCCAACAGAATTGCGACAAGCTTATGATGCCGTTTTAAAGCAACGTAGAATTGATATTTTAGAGCGCAAAACAGATTTGTTAAACGCTGCGGTTGATATGACAAAAGATTTAAAAACCTGGTGGAATACTGATTTTGCAATTAAAAACCCGGTAAAGAAAAGGGAAGAATATCCAAGACCTGTTGTAGAGGAAATGAGAGTTGCCAATACTACCCAGGTAGCAGATAGAATGGCTGTTAACACACCGCCACTGCCGCAAGCAAGTCCGGTAGTAATGCCAAGACCTTTAGCAAATAATAATAATAATAAGGAGTCAGAAGATAAAAGTGCTTTAAACGAAGTTGTAGTTGTAGGCTCTACTGTACAAAGAAGGAGAGAAACCACAGCTGCTATTTCAACAGTTAGATCTATGGCAATGAATAAATCTTTGCAGGGAAAAGTTGCTGGTGTTCAAATTCTAACAAGTAACAGAATTTTAGTAGAAAAGCAGCCAGACATAATTATTCCAGAGTTTAAGAGCGATAAAGATTACATGAAAAACCTATCGGGTAAACCAGATAGCGCTTATCAGGCTTATCTAAAAATGCGCCCCAACTACATTAGTACGCCAATGTTTTATTTCGATGTAGCCAATTGGTTTTATCAGCAAAAAGATAGCGTAAGGGCTTTAACTATTTTAAGCAGCATTGCTGATTTAGATTTGGAGAATGCCGATTTGTACAAAACCTTAGCTTACAAATTAAAACAAAACGGCAACTACAGCGAAGAGATTTTTATTACGCAAAAGGTTTTGCAATGGCGCCCAATGGATGCTCAAAGTTACCGTGATTATGCTTTAGCACTAGCTGATGCGGGCCAATATCAGAAAGCTTTGGATAATCTATATAAGGTATTAACCCAAACATACAATAATCAAACTGCGGATAGAGACCAGGGAATTGAAGAAATTATTATTTCAGAAATTAATAACTTAATAACAAAACACGGGAGTAAGCTAAGTACAAAAGGAATTGATAGAAGGCTAATTATGCCATTACCTGTTGATGTTCGGGTGGTTTTAAACTGGAATAAAAATGATACCGATATTGATTTGTGGCTAACCGACCCAACAGGCGAAAAAGGTTATTATAGTAATCCAAGGACCAAAATTGGTGGTCGGATTAGTAATGACTTTACTGAAGGCTATGGTCCGGAGCAGTTTATGATTAAGAAAGCAATAAAAGGTAAATACAAAATTGAAGTAAATTACTATGGCGACAGGCAGATTAACATCAGCGGACCAACTACAGTAACCGCCGAGATTTACACCCGTTACGCAACCGGAAAACAACAGAGAAAAGTAATTGTATTACCAATGTCGGCCGATAATAAAAGTGGAAACTTGGTTGGCGAATTTAATTTTTAAGCTTTTAGTCTTCGCGTTCCTTGCGGTTAACTTGGCGACCTTTGCGGTTAACTAAACTCAAAAAACTGAATGAAGAATTGCCGTATTTACCTGTTTGGTTCGTGGAGACACGAACCATGGCTTTTTAGGATAATTAAACTTCCGAAGTCCTCCAAGCTTTAGATAAAGACTTCGGAAGTTTTAAGTGTAGCAAAAAAAGTTTAGCCAAAAGTTCAGCTAAGCATAGATAAAAAGCTGAACGCAGACTTTCTAAATATTTTAAAGTAATAAACCAGCAATTTCCTCCCAACTATTTACCCTTTCGTATTCTGTAATTAAAAGGTTATGTGGCGAAGTATATAAAAGCGGACGGCCGTTAAAGTTTACAAAATTTTTAATCCGGTCGTCTATTAATATATCTACTTCTACAATTTTATTTCCGCAGAACATAATGTGTTGCCAATCTATAAAGGGGAAATGATCGGCCAGCCAATCGTATTTATCTTCTAAAGAATTTCGAAATTCCATGGCGGCAGAAACGATGTAAACATCGTACTTTTCTTGCAATGCTTTAATTACCCGCTGGCTATCGGGAATTACGGCTAAATCACGAAAAAAGCCTTTTTCATTAATGTATTCGAGCCATTTTTGGTTAACATCTTGTGGCACTTGTTTAAAAACTTCGTTGCCTGGCTCGATAACCAAATCGAGGGGAATGCCAAAATCACGGTTATAAAGGTTAATAAATTTAGGTATTACATCGGCAATAACCTCATCCATATCAATAGCAATTCTTTTCATTTTGTATCTGCAAATATTAAGGCGCAAATATCTTTAAAACAAAGAAATTAAACTATGTTTTTAATTTACAGTATTTTAGTTATCTTTGCAGCCCCGCAGCATGCAGCTCCGGGAACTATGTTGAATACATAAATACAAAAGAAAATGGCAACTAAAATCAGATTGCAAAGATTCGGTAAAAAAGGAAAACCTTTTTTCCACGTTGTGGTAGCAGATTCTCGCTCTCCACGTGATGGTAAATTTATTGAGCGTTTAGGTTCTTATAACCCAAACACCAATCCTGCTACCATCGAAATTAATTTCGAAAAAACTTTAGCTTGGGTAAACAGTGGTGCTGAGCCAACTGATACAGCTCGTGCTATCCTATCTTACAAAGGTGTTTTGTACAAAAAACACTTAGAGGGTGGTGTTAAAAAAGGTGCTTTAACGCAAGAACAAGCTGATGAGAAATTCACTGCTTGGGTTGATGCTAAAGCTGGTAAAATCTCTGGTAAATCAGAAGGTTTAGCTACTTCTAAAGCAGATGCCCGTAAAGCAGCATTAGTTGCAGAAGCTAAGAAAAAAGAAGATAGAGCAGCAGCAATCGCAGCTAAAAATGCACCAGTTGCAGAAGAAGTTGCTGAAGAAGAAGCACCAGCTGTTGAGGCTGAAGCAACTGAAGAAGCGCCTGCAGCAGAAGCTACTAAAGAAGCGCCTGCAGCAGAAGCTACTAAAGAAGCGCCTGCAGCAGAAGCTACTAAAGAAGCGCCTGCAGCAGAAGCTACTAAAGAAGAAGGCGCAGAATAATTTAAATTATTTTGTTGCAAAAAATAGCGTTCCGAAATTTCGGAACGCTATTTTTATTTAAAAGGAATTGGATATATACATTCGTCATGCTGAATTTATATCAGCATCTTTTTGGTATGAAGACCCTGAAATAAATTCAGGGTGACAGCAATACAACAATAAAGCCCCTTTAGGGGTTTGGGGTTATATGAAACACGAAGAAGCATTTTACGTAGGTTACGTTACAAAAACTAGGGGTTTAAAAGGTGAAGTTCAGGTATTCTTTGAATTTGATGACTATGAAAAACTCGAATTCGATATCGTTTTTGCTGATATGAACGGTAAGCTTGTGCCTTACTTTGTGGCTTCGGCAAAATTACAAGTTAATAAAACTGGTTATTTTAATTTTGATGATGTTGACCACATTGATAAAGCCCAGCCTTTGTTAAAGAAGAAATTATATTTACCCATTGCTCAAAAACCAGAGCGTGATGAGGATGAATTTTTCTATACTGATTTAAAAGGGTTTACAGCTGTAGATGAAAAACTAGGCGAGCTTGGAGAGATTTTGGAGGTAAACGAATACCCACAACAATTTGTGGCTACGGTTATGTACAAAGAAACAGAAATCCTTTTCCCTTTAAATGAAGATTTTATTGTTGAAATTGATGATGAGGAAAAAGTACTAACGCTCGATTTGCCGGAAGGTTTGTTGGATGTTTATCTTGAAAAATAAAAAATTATCTTTGCTTTATGCGTTTCGATATTATAACCGTTCTACCTGCTTTACTAGAAAGCCCATTTGCCCATTCTATTTTACAACGGGCGCAAAAAAAAGGCATTGCTGAAATTGTTGTTCATAATTTAAGAGATTACTCTACCAACAAACAAAAAAGTGTTGATGATTATCAATACGGCGGTGGAAGTGGTATGGTAATGAGTATCGAACCTTTTGCGGCTTGCATAGAAAAGCTTCAAGCGGAACGAGAATACGATGAAATTATATTTATGAGCCCAGATGGGGTAACTTTAAATCAAAGTACGGCAAACGAATTATCAATTAAGAAGAACATTATTATTTTGTGTGGCCACTATAAAGGTATAGATCAGCGCATACGCGACATATTTGTAACCAGAGAGATATCGGTGGGCGACTACGTTTTAAGCGGCGGAGAACTGCCCGCTGCGATTGTGGTAGATGCCGTGGTTCGTTTAATCCCAGGCGTTTTAAACGATGAAACATCTGCATTATCTGATAGTTTTCAGGGAGAGCTGTTAGATGCTCCAGTTTACACACGCCCGGCTGACTGGCGGGGAAATAAAGTGCCCGACATTTTATTAAGCGGACATGAAGCGAAAGTTAACGAATGGCGCCATGAACAGGCGTTAGAAAGAACTAAAATCCGCAGACCTGACCTTTTGGAATAGAAGCATTTACATTATCTTAATGTGGATTTCTAAAAGATTGTGGAAAAAATAAAATTAGTTTTTTTAATTAAAAAAAAATCCCTAATATTGCAATCCGAATTTCACGGGTTGAAATATCGATTTAATAGCTTAAAATCATGGATTTAGTAAAATTTGTTGAAGAGCAGGCCATCGCGAAAAAAGATTTTCCTGCGTTCAAGTCTGGCGATACAGTGAGCGTACACTATAAAATTCGCGAAGGTAATAAAGAACGTATTCAAATTTACCAAGGTGTTGTAATTCAACGCAACAGTGCAGGTGCTAACGAAACTTTCACAGTTCGTAAAATGAGCAACGGTGTAGGTGTAGAGCGTATTTTCCCTGTAAACTCTCCAAATATAGAGAAGATAGAGGTGAATAGCTATGGTAAAGTTCGTAGAGCGAAATTGTTCTATTTACGTGCTCTAACTGGTAAAGCTGCTCGTATTAAATCTTTAAGAAAATAATATTCTTTATTACTAGATATAAACCTCCACGATTTAAATCGTGGAGGTTTTTTTGTTTACAGATTTTAGCCTGTGATATGCTTATGTTAATATTGTAAATAGATTATAAATATCTTATTTTGTTATTTATGTTAGATTCAGCATTTTTCGAACAGATTTTTTGGGGCAACTCGGTTAGAGCCTACTGCCTTTTCGGCGGAATACTTCTTATCGGTTTAATTTTTAAAAGAATTGTTTCCAGACTTTTAAGCAAACTTTTATTTAAGCTTTTTAAGCGCTTTTCAAACCAGTCTCATGATGAAGCTTTTGTTTCTTTATTAATAAAGCCGATAGAAATTTTTATTCTGTTAACAACATTATATCTTTCTATTAATCAGTTAAAACATCCTTTAGAGGTTGATATATTCCATTATAGTAAGCTTGTAGGAAAGGTTAAAGAGAAAATTCCAGTTAGTATAGGAGATTGTATCGATAGGATATTTCTATTTATGATTATCCTGTCTACTTTTTGGATTATTCTAAGAATTATCGATTTTATAAGTCATGTTTTACTGCACAAGGCATCGCTAACGGACAATAAATCGGATGACCAACTCGTTCCGTTTCTAAAAGAACTCTTCAAAACGATAGTAATATTTATTGGCTTTTTTACGCTTTTAGGCTTTGTTTTCGAAGTAAATGTTTTAACGCTGATAACTGGATTGGGTATCGGCGGTATTGCAATTGCTTTAGCTGCCAAGGAGAGTTTAGAGAATTTAATTGGCTCTTTTACCATCTTTTTAGATAAGCCTTTTGTTGTTGGCGATTTGGTTAAGGTAGATGGCGTTGAAGGAACAGTTGAAAAGGTTGGATTTAGGAGTACAAGAATACGTACTTCCGAAAAAACAATGGCAACGATACCAAATCGTGGAATGATTGACGGCGTTTTAGAAAACCTATCTTTAAGAAACTCCAGAAAAGTTTCCTTCATTATTGGCCTTACTTACGAAACTAACTCAGAATCATTAAGAAAAATTATTGCTGAAATTGAAAACTATATAAATAATCATGTAGGAACTAACGATGATGGCAACGCGTCATTTAAAAGTTTTGGTGATTCTGGTTTAAATGTGGAGGTGAATTATTTTGTAACGACGCTTACTTTTAGTGAGTATCTTAAAATTAGGCAAGAAATAAACCTGGAGATTATGGATATCGTAATGCGAAATAAATCTGATTTTGCTTATCCTACACAGCGATTAATAAGCGACAAACCTACTTCGGTAAGTGATAAAGAAGTTGGTAATGATGCTATGGACTAGCGAAATTTCAGCCATAACGGTTAAACGCAATAATCATGGTTCAAAAAAATGGCGATTTGGAATAAACCAAATCGCCATTTTTTATAATTTATAACCTTTAGCTTAAAGTTGCTAAAGTTGTAATTCCACCTTTAACTACATCATTTAGCTGGACATTTATTTTTGTTCCAATAGGAAGAAAAACATCAACTCTAGAACCGAATTTAATAAATCCGAATTGTTCCGCCTGAACAACTTGATCGCCTTCTTTTACATACCAAACAATCCTGCGAGCCAAAGCACCAGCAATTTGACGGAATAATACAGGCGTTCCACTTTTATGTTCTACAACAGTTGTGGTCCGCTCGTTTTCGGTAGAAGATTTTGGATTCCAAGCGGCAAGATATTTTCCGGGGTGGTATTTAAAAAATTTAACAACTCCAGAAATTGGGTTTCTATTGATATGCACATTTACTGGCGACATAAAAATTGAAACTTGCAGGCGTTTGTCTTTAAAATATTCACCTTCATTGGTTTCTTCGATAACAACAACTTTTCCATCTGCAGGGCAAATAACTAAATTATCGCCAGAAGAAAAAGTTCTGCTTGGGTTACGGAAAAATTGTAAAACAATAATAAATAGTGCAGCAGAGCATATATAAACAAACCAACGTAACCAGGTTACATCGTAATACTTGTAATCTACAAATGCATTAATAATGAAAATAAATAATATACTTAAAGCTATAGTTGTGTAGCCTTCTTTGTGTATGGTCATTGTGCTAGAAAATTATGAAGCAAAGGTGCGAAAAATAAATTAATACAGTTCAAAAATTATGATTCTGTTGCTCTATAAATATCAGTTAAGTTTCTTCCAAGGCCATTATAATCCAAACCATAGCCAACAACAAATTCATTAGGAATCTCAAAGCCAATGTATTCAAGTTCTTCAATCTCGTATTTTAAAGCTGCAGGTTTCAGCAATAAAGAACTTACTTTTATAGATGATGGATTTTTTTCTTTTATCGTTTTTAAGATGTGTGTTAAGGTTAAGCCTGTATCAACAATATCTTCAACGATGATAATGTCTCGTCCTTCGATATCATCTGGCAAACCAATTAGCTCTTTAACTTTACCCGAGCTTGATGTTCCTTCGTAAGACGCAACACGCATAAAAGCAACCTCACAAGGCACATCAATTTCTTTAATTAAATCGGCCATAAACAGAAAACTTCCATTTAGTACCCCAATAAATAATGGGCATTTTTGCTCATAATCTACATTAATTTGAATACCTAGAAGGCGAATTCGTTTATTTATAGTTTCGTTTTCTAAAAAAATCTCGAACTCTCTATCTTCTACTTTTATTTTGTGCATGCTTGGTCGTTGTACGTTATTTATATAAAACTGAAAACGGTGAATGAAAACTGAATTATTGTACGTTCTCGAGTTCTTTTTCCTTTCTTCGTTGTTCTCTCCGCTCTTGTCTTAACTGCTTTTTAGTTTTCGCGGTATCGCTGGGTTTAGAAATTTTGCTAGTTGTATCTTTTTTCACGCCACCGAAAATTCTATCAAATAAGCTTTTGCTTTTATCCTGCATAACAACTGGTGCGCCATCATTGTCATCTTCATCATCGAATACAGCCGTATCTATAACCGCTGTATCAGGTGCCAAATATCGGCGTAAGCCTTCTCTTAAGCGAACATTGTAAAAACCATATCCAGAAGTATCAGAAGGTGTTAAGCCTCTTCTAGCCATAATATTGCCCATAAATCTGAAATAGTTAAACATATAGGGCTTTAAACTTCCATCAGCCATAAATTTGTACATCGATGCTTTGGGCTTTGGAACAATACTCGCTAAGAAAAGTCCATCGCCTATAGTTAAATCAGCAGGTTGTTTTCCGAAATAATATCTGGAGGCTTCACCAATACCATAAATATTTTGCCCTAACTCCATTATGTTAAAGTAAACTTCGAGCATTCTATTTTTGCTTACCAAATGATTATGCTCAATTAACCATACAATTAAAATCTCTTCTGCTTTGCGGGCCAAGGTTTTTTGGCGACTTAAATATATGTTTTTAACTAACTGCATACTTATTGTACTGCCACCACGCTTAAATTTCTTTTCCTTATAATTAACTGCAATAGATTTTCTTATTGATTCTTCTACAAAACCATTATGGGTAAAAAATGATGGATCTTCTGCTGTTAAAACGGAATTAATGAAATTTTTAGAAATAGCACTCAATGGTGTGAAATTTGGATTTGATGGGCCAATCGTAATATCACGCATCGGCTTACCGTATTCGTAAGGCGTATAAACAAACGGAGTATTAATTTTCTGTAAATCGGTTTTACCCCACCTTAAAATTTTGAAACCAACTGGAGTTAGTGTAGAGCTAAAACGAACACTGTCGGGGATTGCAGTATCTAAATGAAAATTAAGATTGTATTTTATCTTTCCCTGAACCTTTAAACCTTCTAACGATTCGAATAAGCCTTGCGGAAAAGCATCGAAAATTGATTGGGCATCCTGCTCTTCTGCATTAAGCTTAAGTTCGTAAACTTTGTTTTTGCCCAGCGTATATTTTATGTAAGGATGAATAGATGCATTTTTTAAATAAGCGGTAGAACTGCTGTCAAGCGCTATATAATTCGGCCCAACTAAAACATCAGCATCAAGTTTTGCGCTCTGAACAATAATATCATTACTGGCAATTCTTGGCTGGTTAATCAGCATATTTTTAACCGACCATGAGCCTGAAATCTTATAATCATCACCACTATATTTGGCGTTTTTTAATTCGGTTTGTAGGGTGTCGAAACTTAGCTTTGCATGAAGTTTATTGTTCAGATAAGGCAATTCTAATTTCTTTCCATCGGCATAAGCAGTAACGCTTAATTCTTTGCTCCCCGGATTTACATAGCCATCAAAATGCCAGGTAGATTCTCCATTGTTTACATTGATTGTTGATTTTAAATCTCCACCATCTATAGTTGCTACGGTAGCAAAACTTAGTTTGGCCGTATCGTTATCATTCAACTTAAAAACCATGTTCTTAATATCCATATCATCAGGGATTTTGTATAAAACCTGATTTAATAAATTGCTGGCTATTTCTGATAAGTTTACTTTACTTTTAGTTTCGGTACTATCTTTTTTCTTTCTTTTTAGAATAAAATCGATGTTAGTTGTAGAATCTTTAAGAACAATACCCACAAAGCCGTCATTAAGTTTAACCTCTGCAAGTTTAACGTTACCAAAAATTAAAGGAAATAATTTAACGCCAATGCTAAGTTCTCCAATGTTGGCAAGTGTATCTCTGTCTTTAGGAACAACAGATATTCCGGTCATTTTTACCGTACTTAACCCAGTAAATCCGGCAGAGCCGATTTTAACATCTAGATTGTAATCTTTATTTGCTTTGGCAATTGCCTTTGCAACCATTTTCTTTAAAAGCGCTTCCCTTTTGCTATATGCTACCGCTCCGAGCGCAATGCAAACAATAAAAAATACGCCTAAAACCCAGGCTCCTATTTTTAAATATTTTTTTGGGACGTTAATTTTGGGTATTCGCATATAGTGTTAAAATGGTTAATTGCTTAAACGTAACAATTAAATGTTTATTTCGTGTTAAAATTACAGTTTAAAAGCCTAAATAAAAGTATTTATGGCTATGTTTTGTTAATTTTGAATTTAAATTAATACAATGCAGATAAGCCCGCAACAAGTTTTAGATGCCCTAAAAAATGTAGAAGACCCAGATCTTAAAAAGGATTTGGTAACACTAAACATGATTAAGGATTTACAAATAGTTGATTCTAAAATAAATTTTACACTCGAACTTACTACACCAGCATGCCCTATGAAGGATATGTTGAAAAATGCCTGCACAAATGCAATTAAGCATTTTGTGCTTGCAGAAGCAGAGGTAAACATTAATGTAACCTCGAGAGTTACGCAGCCAACCAACTCATCATCATTGGATAACATCAAAAACATCATTTTGGTTTCATCAGGAAAAGGTGGTGTTGGTAAATCTACAGTGGCAAGTAATTTAGCTGTAGTTTTAGCAAAAGATGGGGCAAAAGTTGGTTTAATTGATGCGGACATTTATGGCCCTTCGGTACCAACGATGTTCGATTTGGTTGATGCAAAACCGGGAGCAGAAGAAACAGCTGATGGTAAAACTAAAATATTACCAATTGAGAAATATGGTATTAAGCTACTTTCATTAGGCTTTTTTGCAGACCCAGGCCAACCTGTGCCTTGGCGTGGGCCAATGGCATCTAACGCAGTAAAACAACTATTTAACGATACAAATTGGGGCGAATTAGATTATTTAATCGTTGATTTACCTCCAGGCACAGGCGATATACACATCACCATTACGCAAAGTTTTCCAATTTCTGGAGCAGTTGTGGTTACAACGCCGCAGCAGGTTGCTTTGGCCGATACACATAAAGGTTTGGCTATGTTCCGTATGCCGGGAATCAATATTCCGATTTTAGGTGTAATCGAAAATATGTCATATTTTACGCCAGAAGAGTTACCCGAGAATAAATATTACATCTTTGGTAAAGGTGGCGGCACTAAGCTTGCTGAAAGATTTGATGTTCCATTTTTAGGCGAAATTCCAATTATTCAAAGCATTGCAGAAGCTGGAGATAATGGTAAACCGGCAGCACTAAACCAAAATCCATTATTGGATGTTATCTTTGGAGATATTGCAAGTAAAATTGCACAGCAGATATCCATAAACAATGCACAAATGGCGAATTGCTAAAAAATTACTATTTTTATAAATTAAAAAGCAAATAATGAATTTAACAGAGCAAGTAGAACAGGCATTGGAAACTATAAGGCCATATTTAAAAGCTGATGGAGGTGATGTTTCTGTTGAAGATATTACACCAGAAGGCGTGGTTAAGCTTAAGCTTTTAGGTAACTGCGGTTCTTGCCCGATGAGTTTCATGACTATGAAATCGGGTATTGAGCAGGCAATTATGAAGGCAGTTCCAACAATTACATCGGTAGTTGCGGTTAACATGGCTGAGCAAGATTAGCTTTAACAATATTTAACACCGAAGTTTTATTATTAAAATTACTTTTGTCTTAATGAGATATTGTGTTGCCTTATTTTTTCTTATACTATCAGTAACCGCTTTTGGCCAACAAAAAACCGATAAGGAAAAACTTATCCAATTTTCGGGTATTATTACCGATATTGATAGTGGCAATGTGATTCCATATGTCACCATTACTAATCTTTCGGCCAAAAGTAAAAGAGTAGGCGCCGATTACCGTGGCTACTTTACTTTTATTGTAAATCCTGGTGATACAATTCTGTTTACCGCAATTGGTTACAAGAAATTTTCTACCATTATTCCAACTAGTACTCCAGATAGTAAATATACTATTATGGTTAAGTTAAGGGCAGAAGTAATTAATTTGCCTACTGTGCGTGTTTTTCCTTGGGCAACTACCGAAGAGTTTACCCGTGAGTTTCTTTCTATGAAGCTGGCCGATGATGATTTAGCTATTGCAAAAAAGAATCTTTCACGCTCGTCCATTAATGGCCTAATTCAAGCGCTTCCACGCGATGCCGGAGAAATCGGAAGTCAGAATTATCGATATAATTTCGATAGGATGATTAACAAAAATATGGTTCAAACAAACCCATTGTTAAATCCTTTTGCTTGGGGTAAACTAATGCAGCAAATTTTTGATGGCGATAAACAGCGAAGCGATAATTAGCCTGACATTTTTCGTGCCTCTTCTCAATAATGATAGAGAAAAAAGGGAAAACGTTTCCATTTTCCCCCTTACATTTTCCATCAACCACTATCTTTTCTTACTCTTATTTGGAAATTTCATTTTGTAATCTGTTTTAATATTTCCTTTAGAGATTGCATCAAGCTTACTTTTAAGCATTGTTTTACGTAAAACACTTACTTTATCCGTAAATAATTTGCCTTCAATGTGGTCGTATTCATGCTGAATAACACGGGCAGACATTCCATCAACATCATCTGTATGCTCTATCCAGTTTTCATCAAAATAATTAACCTTGATGTTTGGTTTGCGCATGATATTTTCACGGATATCAGGGATACTTAAACAGCCTTCGTTGAAACTCCAGGGCTCGCCAGTTTCTTCTAAAATTTTTGCATTTATAAAAACTTTTTTATAGCCCGGGTTTCCATCCTCATCTTCACCTGTATCAACAATAAATAAACGAATTGGAAGGCCAATTTGCGGAGCTGCCAAGCCAACACCATTTGCATAATACATAGTATCGAACATGTCGTTAATCAACTGTTTCAATTCAGGGTAATCTTTATCTATATCGGCTCCTACTTTCTTTAAAACAGGGTCTCCGTAAGCAACTATTGGTAATTTCATTGTGTTGTATGTTTTTATTTCGGCCGTCATTGCGAGGTAACAAGCAATGACGAAAGCATATAGAATCGCAAATTAACGATAAGTATTTTGGTGCAAAAATAAGAATTATTCCTCTATTGGGGAGAATGTAAAGATATTTAGCTTTTCTATGTCTAAAACTTCGTTGGCAACGTTTATCATTTGAGTTGTAGTTACGCGATTAATTTTCTCGAAAACGGTTTCTAAAGAATCAATTTTATTATGGTCGATTAAGCTTTTTGCCATCGAAATAATCAGTCCTATTCTATTCTCCTCGCCTAAAGCAATCTGACCAATAAATTTGTTTTTTACTTTCTGTAATTGAAGTTCGTTCAATGGTTTTTCTTTTAGTTTTTTAATCTCTTTAAAGATTAATGAAAGCGCCTTGTTTTGCTTTTCTTTATCTGTACCGAAGTAGATGGAAAAAGTTCCGGTATCGCTTAGGGGCGAAAAGTTAGACTCAATAGTGTAGGCAATTCCGTATTTTTCTCTGATTTGAAGATTTAAAACCGAACTCATTCCGTTACCGCCGAAATAGTTATTCAACAGCATTAAAGCTACTTTTTCTTGTTGATAAGTTGAATAAGCTTGTGTGCCTAAAATGCAATGTGCCTGTGTAATTGGTTTATAAATTGTGGTGCTAGATTGTTTTAGAACCTTAGGTTTTACACGTTCCCTGCTTGGCGTGTTTTCTTCAACACCTGCAAAATGCTTGGTGCCTTTGCTTACAACACTATTTAAGGTGTAGTTTCCTAAAACAGCAATTACGATTTCATTTGTGCGGTAATTGTCTTTTCTAAAATTAATTACATCCTCACGGGTAAAATTCTGAACCGAATCTGTTGTGCCTAAAATGTTATTACCAAGCGGATTCCCTGCAAAAAGCATATCCTCGAAATCATCATTTATGGCCTCTTCCGGTTGGTCTAAATAAGATGCAATTTCATCCAAAATGACGCTTTTTTCTTTATCCATTTCTTCTTCCGGGAAAGTAGAATGAAAAATAATATCATTAAAAAGCTCTAAAGTTCTATCCAAATAGGGATTTAAGAAAGAAGCGTGAACACAGGTGTATTCTTTGGTTGTGTAAGCATTTAAATCTGCCCCTACACTTTCCAGGCGATTTAAAATTTGATTTGTACTACGCTTTTTGGTACGCTTAAAAATTAAGTGCTCTATAAAATGCGCTAAACCAGCTTTATTTTCAGGTTCATCTCGAGAGCCCGTATTAACGATAATGCAAGCGTGTGATATAGCTGAGGCCGATGGCACATGCAGTATGCGAATGCCGTTGGGTAAAGTATGAACATTGTATTCCATTGGGAGGCAAAGATACAGCTAATTGATTATAAAGCCCCGTATTAGAATATTGCAATTGTAAAACGGAAATCAATTTATATGAATAAAACGGGTTAAGTTTTTCAAACTTAACCCGTTTTAGTATAATTATTTATTTATACCCTCAAGTGCAAACAAAAATGCCCATCTTAACGATACGTCCTTCAAATAATCGAAACGCCCGGATGCGCCTCCATGACCAAATTCCATATTTGTTTTTAGCAACAGAACGTTTTTATCGGTTTTCATCGCCCGTAATTTGGCAACCCATTTAGCAGGCTCAAAATACTGTACCTGACTATCATGCAAACCTGTTGTAACCAACATATTCGGATAGGCTTTTTTCTCTACATTTTCGTAAGGAGAATAGCTTTTCATATAATCATAAGCACCTTTTTGCTTTGGATTTCCCCATTCATCAAATTCATTTGTGGTCAGCGGTATACTTTCGTCCAGCATGGTATTTACCACATCAACAAAAGGAACATCGGCAATCACGCCATTCCATAAATCGGGAGCCATATTAACAACCGCCCCCATTAATAAACCGCCAGCACTGCCACCATGGGCATATAAATGGTTTTTCGATGTGAATTTTTGCTCAATCAAATATTCGCCCGCAGCAATAAAATCGGTAAAAGTATTTTTCTTTTTCATCAATTTGCCGTCTTCATACCATTGCCGCCCCATTTCTTCACCACCACGAATATTAGCAATTGCGAAAACAAAGCCACGATTTAATAAACTTAAGCGGGGAGATGAGAAAGTTGCATCTGTGCTCGAACCATAAGACCCATAAGCATAAAGTAATAAAGGTGCTTTTCCGTTTTTCTCTAATCCTTTTTTATATACCAAAGCAACTGGAATTTTAGTGCCATCTTTAGCTGTAGCGAAAACACGTTCCGAAACATAATCTTTCGGGTCGTAACCGCCAACAACTTCCTGCTGTTTCATCAGTTTTTTATCTTTTTTATCCAGGTCGTAATCGTAAGTAGAAATTGGAGTGGTTAAAGATGTGTAAGAATAACGAAGGGTTTTGCTGCTATATTCAGGGTTGGCACCAATGCCTGCGGCATAAACAGGCTCATCGAATTTTATGTAGTAATCTGTACCATCTTTTTTCAGCACATGCATTTCTGTTAAGCCATTTTTACGTTCGGTTAGTACCAGAAAATCTTTATATTCCTCGCCAGATTCTAATAAAACATCCTTACGGTTTGGAATCACTTCTTTCCAGTTTTCCTTTTCCGTTTTATCTAACGGACATTCCATCAAACGGAAATTTTTTGCATTCCAATTGGTTTTAATGTAAAACTTATCATCAACAGGTAAAACATCGTACAAAACATCTTTGGAACGTGCTGAGAAAACTTTAAATGGTGATTCTGGTTTATCTGCATCAATCATTCTAAATTCATTGGTTAATGTTCCCGCTGATGAAATGAAGATGTATTTATCATTCTTAGATTTACCTACACCAATATAATTAGTGTTATCTTTCTCATTGTAAACTACAACATCAGCTTTAGCGTCGGTACCAAGTATATGTTTTTTAATCTTTTCGCTTAATAAAGTGATCGGGTTTTTTGAAGTATAAAAGAATGTTTTGTTATCATTGGCCCAAGCTACAGCGCCTTGTGTATTGGTAATTGCATCTTTATAAATCTCTCCTGTTTCTAAGTTTTTAATGTTAATGGTGTATTGTCGGCGAGAAACTTTATCCACACCAAAGGCCAGCAATTTGTTGTCAGGACTAATGCTAAAACCAGTTGCGCTATAATAAGCGTGACCCTTAGCCATTTCGTCGACATCTAAAAGAACCTCTTCGGGAGCAGTTAAACTTCCCTTTTTTCGGCAATATTTAAAGTATTGTTTGCCATCTTCAGTTCTGGTGTAGTAAAAAAATCCGTTTCTAAAAACAGGAACAGATTCATCTTTTTCTTTAATCCGTCCTTTCATTTCCTTAAACAGATCTGCCTGAAACTTATCAGTCCCACTCATCATCTTATCTAAGTATTTGTTTTCGGCTTTTAAATAATCAACAACCTTAGTACTATCGGGTCCTTTTTTAAAATAATCAATCATCCAGTAGTAATTATCTACTACGGTATCGCCGTGAATTATTCTTTTATGCGGTATAATTTCCGCCACTGGTGGCTTTGCGTCTGGCCATTTTATCGGTTCCATTTTGTCTTTTTGGGGATTGTTGCAGGCCGAAATTGCGCCAAGCAAAATCAGCGATGGTAAGATACGTTTCATGGTTGGTTTTGGGATTAGGTTAATGCAATTTAAGGAATTTTATTGCACATTTTGACTTGAAAATGAAAGCTCGATTTTCACGAGGGTTTGAAGTCTCGTCATTGGAGGTTTAACTCCGTTTAAGAAACCAGAGGCAAGGAACTGTAGAAAATAGTTTGACATTTGAGCTGCGCTGGTAAAGTCTATCTTAAAATTGTATAAACTTGGTGACTAAACCCGATAAAAATGAAAAAGCCCGCAAACCCGATTTTTCATCGGGTGCGGACTTCTAATGTATAGCGGGAAGAACGATAAAAAAGGTTCTGTCTTTGCTTTTCTAAAAATGTTAGTGTTTACAAAGTCTTCCTCCGGCGCTTAGCTTTTTTAGACTTTGTAAGTTTTGATGTTACCAATATGTTTAATTATTGAAACCCACCCATTCTTACCATTTGCAAGCTCTCGAAAACCATTTTCTGGTTATGCTCGAAGGCAAGATTTTTATGATTAACAATATCCATGATGGAACCGATAAAACAAAGACCTATTGTAAAAAGATATAATATACCCATTCCAACCTGACCGATGATAAATCTTTGCAAACCCGGAACGATAAATAACCCGATTAAACAAAAGATTAACATATCTGAAGGGTTTTTTCTTTTACTGCTGTAAACCATTAAGAAATTACGCAGTTGTTGCTCAGTTAAACCTGTTGTTGCTTGTTGTAAGTATGAGTATTCTTCTGGCGTTATACCTGGTAACGACATAAGAGGTGATTGAAATATATCCATGATTTTATGTGTTTATTGTTGTGTACTTTTTATTTGTTCTGTATTTTATTAACGTAATTATTCTATATCCTATAACTAGCAAAGCCGGAAAACCGAACCAATGTGCTGAAAAACTTTCGGCAAATTCGCCATGAAAAATGTAGGTTATCGACCTTCCCAAACCACATCCCGGACACCAACTCTCAAAACCTAAATTGGCTAGCGGGCAAAGTGTAAAATGATGTTCGTGAGCATTAGAAGTTGCCAACAACACTAAAGCCGTAACCCAGAAGAATAGTTCTAGTGGAAAGCTTTTAATGTATTTCATCGTTTTGCTTTTTATATTGATTAGAGGCCATAAACAAACCTTTGTTACGCAAATATGCTTTTACTCGACGAAAGGCACAAATATTTCGACCAAGCAGCTTTATAAATCCAACAAATAATAATATTGAATTAATTACTGCTAAGGTAGCCAAACAAAAGCATTTAACATTTAAGTTTCAATGGGGTGTAAAACTTAAAAAAACCTTTACACAAATTGCAGGTTAATATTAAAAGATAAGCTTATTTTTACACCTTGAATATTCGCGATTTAATAAACCGATACAAAACCGACGATAGGGTAACCGAATTTACCAAAGCGTTAAACAGCACCAAAAACCCGAAAATACAATTAAAGGGATTGGTGGGCTCTGCAGATGCCATTGTAGCCCTTTCATCATACTTTCTATTGCATAAACCTTTGTTTTTCGTTCTGCCAGATAGGGAGGAAGCAGCGTATTTTCAATCTGATTTGGAGGGCATTCTAGACAAACAGGTTTTACTGTTTCCCTCTTCTTACCGAAAATCTTTCGATTTTACTCAAGTAGATACTGCAAATGTACTGGCTCGTGCCGAAGTTTTAAACGAACTAAATCACGATTCGGAATATGGAAAAATTGTTGTTTCTTACCCGGAAGCTATTGCTGAAAAGGTTATCGATCGCTCCGCTTTAGAGAAAAATACACTAGAGATTAGTCTTGGTGCAAAACTAGGTATTGATTTTATAAATGAGTTTTTAATTGATTACGATTTCGACAGAAGGGATTTTGTCTACGAACCTGGGCAGTTTTCTATCCGTGGAGGCATTGTAGATATTTTTTCTTTCTCTTCTGATTTACCTTACCGGATTGAGTTTTTTGGCGATGAGGTTGAAAGTATTCGCAGTTTTGAAATTGAAAGTCAGCTTTCGGTTGCGGATGTAAAATCTTTAACCATTGTACCTAACGTACAGGCAAAGTTTTTAACGGAAAGCAACATCAGTATTCTAGATTATATCGATCAGGATACACAGCTTTGGTTTAAAGATGTTGAGTTTACGCTTGATATCATCAAAGCCGGCTATAAAAAAGCTGTAGAACTTTGGAAAGCTTTATCGCTTGCCGATAAAACACAAAATCCAGAATGGATTGACCCTAAGTTTGCTTTCACCGATGAGAAATTACTTGGCGATCATCTTCAGGATTTCCCGATTATAGAATTTGGCAAACAGTTTTTTTATCAAACAGAAAACCGTTTCGAATTCGAAACCAAACCGCAGCCATCCTTTAATAAAGACTTTAACCTACTCATTCACAACTTAAAAGAGAATGAAAAGATAGGGGTTGTTAACTTTATTTTTACCGATTCGCCAAAACAGATTGAACGTTTATACGCCATTTTGGATGATATTGATAAAACAGCTAAGTTTACCCCAATTAATAGCATGTTGCGTGAGGGTTTTGTAGATCCTCAAATTCAAACAGCGTTTTATACCGATCATCAGATCTTCGATCGTTACTACAAATACAAGCTTAAAAAAGGTTATCAAAAAAGCCAGGCGATTACGCTTAAAGATTTGCGTGAATTAAAATCGGGCGATTATGTTACGCATATCGATCATGGAATTGGCAAATACGCCGGCCTTGAAAAGGTTGAAGTGAACGGTAAAACCCAAGAAATGATACGCCTGATTTATGCAGATAATGATTTGCTTTACGTAAACATTAACTCGCTTAATCGAATTGCGAAATACAGCGGTAAAGAGAGTGGTGTTCCAAAAATGAACAAACTTGGAACCGATGCCTGGGATAAGCTAAAAAAGACAACAAAAAAAAAAGTTAAAGACATTGCCCGCGATTTAATTAAGCTTTACGCCATACGTAAAACTCAAGCGGGAACTGCATTTTCTCCCGATGGTTACCTGCAAACAGAGTTAGAAGCTTCCTTTATTTATGAAGATACGCCAGACCAGCTGAAAGCTACGCAGGATGTTAAAAAGGACATGGAATCGCCACACCCAATGGACAGGTTGGTTTGCGGTGATGTTGGTTTCGGGAAAACAGAAATTGCTGTTCGAGCAGCATTTAAAGCGGTTGCCGAAGGTAAACAAGCAGCAATTTTAGTCCCGACAACAATTTTAGCACTTCAGCATTTTAAAACTTTTTCTTCGCGATTAAAAGATTTCCCGGTTACGGTAGATTACATTAATCGTTTCAAAACCAATAAACAAATTAAAGATACACTTGCAGAAGCTGCCGCCGGAAAAGTTGATATTCTAATTGGAACACATCGTTTGCTAAGCAAAGATGTTAAGTTTAAAGACCTCGGCATCATGATTATTGATGAGGAGCAAAAATTTGGTGTTACTGCAAAAGAACGCTTAAAAGCCGTTCGCGTAAATGTTGATACGCTTACTTTAACTGCAACGCCGATTCCGAGAACGTTACACTTTTCGTTAATGGGTGCAAGAGATTTATCTATTATTAGTACACCTCCACCAAATCGCCAGCCTGTAAATACAGAGCTTCATGTTTTTAATGATAAATTAATTCAAGAAGCGGTTCAATTCGAATTGGACAGAGGAGGACAGGTTTTCTTTGTGCACAACAGAGTTAACGATTTAATGCAATTGGGTGGATTGATACAAAAATTAGTTCCAAAAGCAAGAATTGGTTTGGCTCATGGTCAGTTAGATGGGGATGCTTTGGAAGACGTAATGCTTGATTTTATCAACGGCGAAAAAGATGTTTTAGTTGCAACGACGATTATCGAAGCTGGTTTAGATATTCCTAATGCCAATACAATTATCATCAATCATGCACACATGTTTGGCTTAAGCGATTTGCACCAAATGCGTGGTAGAGTTGGGCGAAGTAATAAGAAAGCTTTCTGTTATTTATTATCTCCTCCACTTTCTACCTTAACATCAGAAGCAAGAAAAAGATTAAGTGCGATTGAAGAATTTTCTGATTTAGGTAGTGGATTTAATGTAGCGATGCGAGATTTAGATATCCGCGGAAGCGGAAACTTATTAGGGGCAGAGCAAAGCGGTTTCATTGCCGAAATTGGTTTCGAAATGTACCATAAAATTTTAGATGAAGCCATTCAGGAATTGAAAGAAGCTGAGTTTAAAGGTTTGTTTGAAAACGAAACTGCTCGCCCATTTGTTGGTTTTACGCAGGTAGACACCGATTTAGAGTTGTACATTCCTGATGCTTATATAACCAATATTACAGAGCGTTACAACTTATATACAGAACTTTCAAAACTAAGTGATGAAACGGAATTAGCCGTTTTCGAAAAGCACTTAGCAGATAGGTTTGGTCCGGTTCCACCCCAGGTAAAAACGATGTTGAGTGTTGTGCGTTTACAATGGTTAGGGAAGAAATTAGGATTTGAGAAAATCAGTTTTAAGAAAAATAGTTTACGTGGTTATTTCTTAAGCGATAAACAATCAGCTTATTTCGACTCCAACACGTTCACCAAAATTTTAACTTTTGCTCAAAATCATCCACGTATGTGTAACCTTAAAGAAGTTAAAAATACCTTACGTATCGCTTTCGAAAATATAAATACGGTTGAAGAAGCAATTGAAACTTTAGAGCTAATCGATTAAAAATAGTTAATTCAGTCAGTTGATTGACCGAATTAACCATTTATCTTATATTTGACAAAGATGGAAAATCAAATACCAAGATATTTAAGTTCAGCTATCAAAAGTAAAATTGGTAAAAACAAAGTTATTTTACTTTTTGGAACAAGGCGAGTTGGAAAAACCTGGTTCATAGAAGATATTGTTAAAGAAACCAATATTGAACATCTATTTTTAAACGGAGAAGACCAAGACATACAAGCTTTGCTTGCTACAAGAACTGTAGCCAACTACAAAAGAGTTTTAGGCAACGCCCAACTTTTAATTATTGATGAAGCACAGGTTATTCCAGAAATTGGTAAAATTTTAAAGTTATTAATCGACTCTTTTAAAAATTTAACCATCATTGCTAGCGGATCATCAGCTTTCGATCTTTCCAATCAAACGGGAGAACCATTAACAGGAAGAAGTTTAACGTATTATCTTTATCCGATAGCGCAATTAGAATTAAAAGAGGTTGAAAACGGTTTGCAAACCGTTCAAAGTCTTGAAGATAGATTGATTTTTGGATCTTACCCAGAATTGTTTCATTTGGATACAACAATAGAAAAAGCACAATACTTAACGGAATTGGTAAAACGTACTTGCTAAAAGATATTTTGATGTATGAAAACATACAAAATAGCGCAAAACTTTTCGAGCTTTTAAAATTAATTGCTTTTCAGGTAGGCTCAGAAGTTTCTATTGATGAACTTTCGCGAAAGCTAGGAATTAGCAAAAATACGGTCGATTGTTATTTAGATTTACTCTCGAAAGTATTTATCATTTATAAAGTTGGCGGATATAGCAATAATTCGCGAAAAGAAGTAACCAAATCATCTAAATGGTATTTTTATGATAACGGCATTCGTAACGCTATTATAAATGATTTTAGGCTTTTAGTACTTCGTAACGATCAAGGTCTTTTGTGGGAAAATTATTGTTTTAGTGAGCGTATAAAAAAAATGAACTACCAACAGTAAAACTCAAGATATTATTTTTGGAGAACCTACGATCAACAAGATATTGATTTAATAGAAGTTAAAAACGAACAAATTAATGCAGTAGATTTTAAGTGGGGAAATCAAAAAAAGAAAATTCCTGGTTTTTTTGCAAAAAATTATCCTAATGCTGTGTTTACCATAGTTAACAAAGAAAATTATTTAGATTTTATTATTTAATGCTCGATCCAACTTTACTCCTCGACTTAGTTAAAATGCAAATGCCTTATGGTAAGTATAAAGGCTATTTAATTTGCAATATCCCCGAAAGTTATTTGCTTTGGTATAAGGATAAAGGTTTCCCAAAAGGAAAATTAGGCGATTTAATGGCAACTATGTTCGAAATCCGGGTTAACGGATTAGAATATTTGCTAACGCCGCTGAAGGGGAAATGATTTCGATATAACTTCGAAATGATTGGTAAAAGTTATATTTCACAACCACTTTCATCACAAATAGCATCATTATTTTTGTTTAATGAAGTTAATGTTGTTTTTGGTTGAGCTTCTTTCCATTCGGTAAAACTTTGTGTTAAAGCATCCGTAAAAGCCTGAACGGGTTGAGCGCCCGAAACACCAAACTTTCTATCCATAACAAAATAGGGAACACCACGAATGCCTAAATTCTGGCTTTCATAAATATCATAGCGAACCGCTTCTGCAAATTCGTTCCCTTTTAAAACATGCACTGCTTCAGCTTTGTCCAACCCAATTTCTACGGCAATATCTAATAAAGCAGACTCTTCGCCAATATTTAGACTTCTTACGAAGTGCGCTTCGAAAAATTTTTCTTCGGCTAAATCTTGCAAACCATGTTTTGCTGCTAAATGAATCAAACGGTGTGCATTGAAAGTATTGGCAGGAATATTTGTATCGAAATTGATTGTTAAGCCAGCATTAGCGGCCATATCCGAAACCTGCTTCGTCATCTGTTTAGCTTGCTCAATTGGCATTCCCTTGCTTCTTGATAAGTAATCATAAACCGTTTCGTTATTGGTATTATGATATTCTGGATTAAGCTGATAACTTTTCCAATCCACCTCAATTTCATTCTTAAACGGCAATTTTTCAATTGCCTGTTCAAAATGACGTTTACCGATATAGCAAAACGGACACATTACATCCGACCAGATTTCTACTTTCATGGTGTAAAATTAAGCGGTTCTAAATTAAGCTTGGTAAGTAGAAAGTAAAAAGGCCTCTATGTTTTTAGATAACTTATATGTTGCCAATTTTTATTTGTTTTTTATTTTATTGAACAACAATGAAGAACAGGAGCAACCTCTATCGTTTACTATTTTATGTATATTGTCTGCTTAAATCAAATTATATAACTGTAAAAATGAAAAAAACAATTCTCTCACTCCTAATCATAGCATTAGGATTCAGTGCCAATGCACAAAAACAAATTTTCGAAAGCCCGAAGCTATCATCGGAAATTAAAAACCACAAAACTGTTGCAATCTTACCGTTTAACACTAAAATTACTTACAAAAAACAACCCAAAGGATTTAACGCAGAAGCAAACCGAGATCAAGAAAAAACAATGTCAAAGTCTATTCAGTCTAGCATGTATACTTTCTTGTTGAGGAAAGGCAAAGATTATACGGTAGAATTTCAGGATGTAGATAAGACGAATATTTTATTAAAAAAGGCTGGTATTTCTGATAAATTAGATGAAACGACAAAAGATGAAATCGCTAAAATCCTTGGTGTAGATGGGGTGCTAGGTGGCAGTTTTGAAACGGAACAAACAAAATCGGAAGCTGGTGCTATTGCTTCAGCAGTATTATTCGGTGGCTTTGGAGGGAAAACAGGTACTGGAACTTTAACACTAACGCTAAATAATGGTACAACAGGCGATCTTTTATGGAGGTTTTTTAAAACAATGGATGCTTCAATAGCTTCATCTACAGATGATTTGGTAGAGCAAATGATGAGAAAAGTTTCTAGAAATTTCCCTTACACAAAATAACAAAAAACCAGCGACGGTTACCAAATTGGCAACCGTTGCTGGTTAATTTAATATTACTTATACAACTGATTAAATATCAACTTAAAAGTTCCATGTGTTTGTGCTCTAAAAGCAATCTCCGGGCCAAAAGCATAAAGTTTTCCTTTACCGATATTGGCTTCGAAAGCCGTTACGCCGTCCTGCAAATAAGCTTGCCCCCAAGCCCAGCCGCTGCGCAAGGGTGTTGCCGAATTAAACCACATTAAAGGTTTTATTTTGCCCGCAGCAATTGCATCGCCAGTTAATCTAAACACCGGGCTATTATCGAAATAAACATCTGCTTCTTTCTCCATACCCCAGTTTGCTTGTTGTTTGCTATCAACTTCTACATTTAAAACACTTCCCGGAACGTAATATTTTTCATCTGGCAAGCGTTTTTCTATCCCGTTAACAATTTCTACCATTGCATTACGAACAGGTAATTGTAAATGATAAGCTAAGTTTGTACTCGAGCCTATAGTTACAACTTTACCACCATCTTCAAGGAATTTCTTTATTTGAGGAATAGACTTATCCGCTGTAATTCTTCCTGTTTGTTTTTTGTATTCATCAGGAATATCTTGTGGTGTCGGGGCATTAAAACCTCCACCTCTTCCAGTTGCACCTGCATTAGGCAATGCAGGAATTGCACCTCCAACAAAAACAATTACATCATATTTTGATTTCAAATCACCTGCATCAATATCTTGCGGATAAATAACAGTCGCGTTGTAATGGTACTGTTCCATCATCCAACGCACCCATCCCGATGCCATAGAACCACCATAAGTATCCCAAAGTGCAATTCTTCCTGCCGTAATTTTAGTTTTATTTTTCGGCGCAGAAGACGATTTTAATTTAACATTTGCCTTCTCTAAAATGCTTTTTGCATTACCCGAAGCAGAAACGTAAAAATCTCCGTTTTCAGTAGAGCGATAAACGTCTGTCTTAGCTTTCAAAAGGTCGTTAACCGCTGTATAAGAATCGTTTTGAGCTGCACTTAACACATAACTAGATCCTGATGCTAATTTGTTCTCAGGTTTTAATAATTGCCCAAAAGGAATTCTCTCGAAAGGACCATTAAAATCATCTTGTAAACGATCGAATTTAACATCCATCATATAAGCTAATGTCCAGCCTGCCGCATCATAAGGCGGTGTTGGCGCACTGCCTTCGTATTTGAAATCATTTGGGTGATCTTGAGGCTCAAACATATCCAATACATGCGGACGGAAAGCTTGGTCGGTTTTAACAACATAACTTCCGGCAGGATAATTTTTACCTGCAACAGTAAAAGGAGCTGTTGCTTTTTGAACTAAAATTCCGGTTCGTATTAATGCATTTAAGAACTTAATTGCAGAGTTAAAATCTGGTTGATCGGCAGATAAAATATAACCCCTTGGGTCGCGATTTAGAGGCGCTTTCATAACCGTATCGAAAGCTTTTATACTAATTTGTCTGCCTCTGCCAAATTCTCCTCCTGCTGCAGGAGTTGATGTTTTCGCTGCAGCATTTATGGCATCAATTTTTTTAGGAGAGAAAGACCAGTTATCTTTTTTTCCTCTATCAATAGAATTTTTTCCCATTTGATAGATATTGTACAACAATTCATCGCGGTAACGCTGGGCATAACCTAAAACAGCGTAGTTTAATGAAACAGAATAGTCTATCGAGTTTTTGAAATACCATTTGCGTGGTGTAATCGGATTTGGAGAATCGCCGCTTGGCAATAATCTCGATGGAACCAAAGGAATATCAGAAGGTGTTGGGCTACCAATAATTTCCGTTAGTAAACCAACCATATTGTGAAAATAGGTTGTAGTACGTAGACCGCCGTTATACCAGGTTGAATATACAGAACCGCCTCTTTGGGTGTAACCTGCCTTATTTTCAACGTTCATTCTGTTGTGCATTGCGGCGCCAACAGCATCTAAACTGGTTAAAATAGTTGCATCGAATACGTAATTAAAAGGATCGCGATATGGCGGGCCTGCAACTACTGTTCCGGCAGGGCCAGCCTGATGATGATTATACATAATTTGCGGTATCCATTCTACAAAAAGCTGGCGACCCATATTTTGGGTTTCTTTAAGGTTTAACATAAAGAAATCTCGGTTATTATCATGTCCAGCATACTTTTCGTAAAGTCTTGGCAAGCCAGATAAAGTTCTTTTCTTTGGATCTTTTTCCCTCATGTACCAGTTACTCACCAATTCCTGACCATCAGGATTTGCGTGTGTAAATAGAATAATCACATTATCTAAAACCCTTAAAGTTTCTGCATCCGTTCTAGAAGCAAATTCGTAAGCCGTTTGAATAAGCTGATGAGCACCTACAGTTTCGTTTGCATGTAAACCACCATCTATCCAAACTACTGCCTTACCCTCTTGAGCCAAAGCTTTTGCTTGCTCTGGGGTAATTTCGGCATGAGCCAATTGCTGTGAAATCTCTTTGTATCTGTCTAATTTTTTAAGGTTTTCTGGAGAAGTCACAATCATCATGTACTGACTTCTGCCTTCTTCTGTTTTACCGATATCTACCAGTTTAACACGCTTAGAAGTTTCAGCTAATTTCTTAAAATAAGCTTCTGTTTGAGTGTAGGTTGCGAGTTGATAATCATCGCCAATATTAAAGCCAAAGTGAGATTTTGGGCTGGGAATTTCTTGTGCAATAGCTACAGTGCTACTTAACACTAAAAAAGCCATGCACAACTTTTTAAAGTAGTTTTTTATCATAGTCGGGAAAGTTTGGTTGGTTAATATCAAATATATAACAGAAATATGGTGTTAATATCCTTGCTGTAAATTTGTTACAGTTCTTCAATTTTATCAAATCACTTCTTATTTACAAAAACCCTTAATTCTTTTGAAATTCCTCCTCCATATTGCATACATTTGCCTTTGATGTAAGTTCTTATCTTTATTTTTTCATCAAACCGATGTTGGTTTTACTTAGCTGTAGATTAAAAGGGAATCGTGTGTAAATCACGAGCTGTCGCGCAACTGTAAATCCTGTCTTTTTAAACAAAAGACAACAAATTATCAAAAATGCCACTGTTTTGGTTCGCCAGAATGGGAAGGCGATAATTTGGGGATAAGTCAGGAGACCTGCCAAATATCGAATTGACGATGCTTTCGCGTTAAAAAGCAATTGGTCAGGTCTGATTTGTACAATAAAATTTAACTGTTTTATTTGGTTTTGCTTTGAGCTTTTTGCTGCAAAGAAGATTTTTTGTGCGCTAACCTTTCCTTCACATTTTTAATAAAATCATCGTAAAATATTGCTTAAAGGGCTTTTAAACGATTTATTTACTTAATCTTTAAAAGAAATGCTAACGCAAAATCTGGGCTATCCGCGTATTGGTAGCCACCGAGAACTAAAAAAAATCTGCGAAAACTATTGGGCAGATAAAACCGGGTACAAAAATGTGCTACAGGTTGGTAAAAACATTCGCCACGAAAACTGGAAATTACAAAAAGAGGCCGGAATTGATGTAATTCCCTCAAATGATTTCTCTTTTTACGACCAGGTACTTGACCATTCTTTAACTTTTGGTGCAATACCGAAAAGGTACAACGAAGTTATACTTAAAAAAGGCAATTCTGAGCTCGATTTGTATTTCGCAATGGCTAGGGGCTACCAAAAAGATGGGCTTGATGTTGTGGCAATGGAAATGACAAAATGGTTCGATACCAATTACCATTACATTGTTCCGGAGTTTTACAAAAACCAGCCATTTAAACTTTTCTCTACTAAAATTATTGATGATTTTTATGAAGCTAAGCAATTAGGAATTACGACCAAACCAGTTTTAATTGGTCCTGTTTCTTATTTATTACTAGGAAAAGAAAAAGAAGTGGGTTTTGAAAAAATCGATTTAATTAAAAATCTGCTTCCAGTTTATTTAGACATTCTAACGCGGTTAGATTCTTTAGGAGTTGAATACATCCAGTTTGACGAGCCGTTTTTAACACTTGATTTAACTGAAAATGAGCAGCAAGCTTATGATTATGCTTACAAACAAATCCGAAAATCGTTCCCTAAATTAAAAATTGTTCTTGCTACTTATTTTGAAGGTTTAGGTAATAACTTGGCTTTAACTCTAACACTTCCCGTAGATATTTTACATATCGATTTAGTGCGGGCGCCGAAGCAATTAGACCATATTATTTCTTCATTAAATGATAAAATCATTCTTTCAATTGGTGTTGTAGATGGTCGAAACATCTGGAAAAACGATTTTGAAAGCTCTTTAGAAATCATCAACAAAGCAATCGAAAAGGTTGGAAAAGATAGAGTTTGGATTGCGCCATCATGTTCACTAATTCATTCGCCTGTTGATTTAGATAATGAAACTGACGAACAAAACCTATCAGCAGAAATTAAACAATGGTTGGCATTTGCAAAACAGAAAGTTGCAGAAGTTGTAACCTTAAAAAAACTTGCCACAAACGAAAGCCCTGCATCTACCACGCAAAAATTCGAAGCAAATAAACAAGCCATAGCCAACCGTAAAAGCTCTGCTTTAATTCACAATCCGGCAGTTAAGCAAAGGGTAACTCAGCTTAAACCAGAAGACGCTAACCGTTTAAGTCCGTTTTCGTTGAGAAAAATTAAACAACAAGCTTTAAAATTGCCTGCTTATCCTACAACAACAATCGGTTCGTTCCCACAAACGGCAGAAGTTAGAAGCTGGAGAGCAAAATTTAAAAACGGAACTTTTACTGCAAATGAATACAATACTTTAATTGCTGAAGAAACTGCAAAAGCGGTGAAATGGCAAGAGGAAATTGGTTTAGATATATTGGTTCATGGCGAATTTGAACGCAATGATATGGTAGAATATTTTGGTGAGCAACTGGATGGTTTTGCTTTTTCCAAAAATGGATGGGTTCAAAGTTATGGCTCTCGCTGCGTTAAGCCTCCCATTATTTTTGGTGATGTTTCTCGTCCGCAGGCAATGACTGTAAAATGTACTACATATGCGCAATCTCTCACTTCAAAGTACATGAAAGGCATGTTAACGGGTCCTGTAACCATTTTACAATGGTCGTTTGTTCGTAACGACCAGCCTCGTTCGGTTACTTGTACACAAATTGCATTGGCAATTCGCGATGAAGTTTGCGACCTTGAAAAAGCAGGAATTAAGATTATTCAGATTGATGAACCTGCAATTAGAGAAGGTTTACCATTGCGAAGAGCAGATTGGCAAACTTATTTAAACTGGGCGGTTAATGCCTTCAAAATTTCTGCAGCAGGCGTAGAAGATGAAACCCAAATTCACACACACATGTGCTATTCTGAGTTTAACGACATCATTCAGAACATCGCCGATATGGATGCCGATGTTATTACAATTGAAACTTCGCGTTCGCAAATGGAACTGCTAGATGCTTTTGCCGATTTCAAATATCCAAACGAAATTGGTCCTGGCGTTTATGATATTCACTCTCCAAGAGTTCCTAAAAGGGAAGAAATGATTACGCTGCTTAAAAAAGCAAAAGCGGTTATACCATCAGAGCAACTTTGGGTAAACCCCGATTGTGGTTTAAAAACACGCGGATGGAATGAAACCAAAAAAGCTTTAATCGAGATGGTTGAAGCGGCAAAAGAAATGCGCAAAACTGAGCATGTTTTAGCGGCCGAAAATCTGATTAATTAAATTACTTTTGCCACGGGAAGACAGAAAACAATGTTTTCCGTGGCATTTTATTATAATCTACATGACCTTAGAAGAAAGAATTGAAGCATCAAAAACCAGTATTTTTAAAGCTGTTTTTCCAAATACAACTAACCATTACGATACGCTTTTCGGCGGTACCGCGATGCACATGATGGATGAAGTTGCTTTTATTACGGCAACGCGTTTTAGCAGACAAATTATGGTTACCGTTAGCAGCGATAGAATTGATTTTAAGAAATCTATCCCGGCAGGAACAATTGTTGAATTAATTGGACAGGTTACAAAAGTAGGAAACACCAGCTTAAAAGTTAATGTCGAAATTTATATTGAACAGATGTATGCAGAGGGCAGAGAATTAGCCGTTCACGGCGATTTCACATTTGTTGCCATCGATGAAAATAAAAAACCTGTTCAGGTAATTAAATAAAATCTTTCGCTAAGTATAAATATTCATTGCTACCATATTGTTAAATTGCATAATGGAAAATCAACCTTCAGAAGCTTACTTTCAAGAAATTGCCAGACAATTAAGCTGCCCGGATGGTGACCAGGGCATCAAAACTGGAGAAGTGATGAATATTAACAACATCGGTATGACCAAAAGTTCCATCAATGCATTAAGTGTTCTAGATGGGCAAACTATACTGGAAATTGGTCACGGTAATGGTGGGCATATATCTTATCTTCTTAAAAAAGCAAAAGAGTTAACCTATTTTGGAATTGATATTTCTGAAACCATCATCACCGAAGCGCAGCGAATCAACGAATCTTTTATAAAGAAAAATCAGGCTTGTTTTCAGCTAAGCAATGGAGAATCTATTCCATTTGAGGATAATAAATTTGATAAAGTCTTCACGGTAAATACAATCTATTTCTGGAAAAACCCAGCTCAATATCTTGCAGAAATTAAACGTGTTATAAGACGAGATGGACTATTTGTGCTTTGCTTCGCCGATAAAACTTTTATGCAAAGTTTGCCTTTTACTAAATACGGATTTACATTATATGATGAGGAAGAAGCAATTTCTTTGTTAAAAATTGGAGGCTTCAGAATTGTAAAATCAGAGGTGAACAAAGAAGAAATTCAAAGTAATTCTGGAGGATTAGTCACCAGAAATTATCATACTATTGTTTGCGGATAAGTTTTCAGCGTCTTCCATGCCTGTGTCCTCACACACCGTAATTTTTTATGCCTGTGAGGATACAGACCTGGATGAATATAAAGCGATATTAATACAAAACCAAATATAAGTACGCGTAAACAACTGGTGCTGCCAATAATAAACCATCAAATCTATCCAGCAAGCCACCGTGTCCAGGCAATAAACCACCACTATCTTTTGTATCTAAGCTACGTTTAAGCATCGACTCTACTAAATCACCAAGCGTACCAAAACTGGCAATTAAAATAGCCATACCAACCCAAACAGTAGGTGTTGTTTCTTTAAATAAATAAGATAAACCGTAACCAACTAAAGCCGCGGTGAGCATTCCACCAAAAAAACCCTCCCAGCTTTTTTTAGGTGAGTGGCGCTCGAATAGTTTACGCTTACCATACTTTACACCAAACATATAAGCGCCGGTATCATTTGCCCAAAGCATCAATAAGAAAGCTAAAGGAAAATGAAAATTAAATGTATTCCAATCGCTTAAAAAGCCCAATGCGTGGAAAAAGCAAAACGGAAAGGTTACATAAACAAAGCCAACAAAAGTGTATGAAATATTTGCGAACGGAATTTTGCTTTTCTTATAAAGTTCTGTTATAAAAACCGAGAAAATTAATGGAATACAAAGCAAAAGGTATTTAACATCGTAATCTAAATAATGTAAACCAGCAGCCATTAAAAATATTAAAGCGCTTGCAGCTAAACCTATATTTCTGTGTGGTCTAATTCCGGAGTTTTTAATTAATTTATAAAACTCGAAGAGCGATAAAAGACTTAAAAGCAGATAAAATGCTGTAAAAACATATGTTCCTAAAAAAACGGAAGCAAGCATTACAATTGTAAAAAAGAAAGCGGTTATTGCCCGGGTTTTCATCGATTATTAAAAGATAAGTTGTAAGATAAAAGCTTATAATGCCTGTTTATTCGATTTCGTTTTTAACAATATATTCAATTGCTTTATCGAAATCTACCTTATTCACCAGAACATTTATTTCGCCAATATTGTAAGCAGATAGCTGTTTGTTGATTACAACCGCAGGAATATCTTCTTCAGCTAATCCTTGTTTTAATACTTCGGCTGCAAATGCATCGCCGGTGGTGTATACTTTAACCCAGTTTTCGTTCACGTTGTGCTGTATCTTTAAAAAATTTAAACAAAGCTATGGTTAATATTGCACTAATTAAATAGCCATACCAAGGAAAACCAACTGGTTCATCTGCTTTATCCAATGGCATGTTGTGTTTTTGCATATATAAAGCGGCGCAAACTGCGTAGGCATTATTTAAAAAGTGCGCTAACATTGCGTACCAAATACTTCCGCTGAAATAATATAAATATCCAAAACCTGCGCCTAAAAGTAACCTTGGTACAAAACCATAAAACTGCATGTGGATAGCGCTAAAAATAATCGCCGATATCCAGATGGCTGCATGATGGTTTCCAAACATTTTATTTATCGACCGCTGAACACCGCCTCTAAACATTAATTCTTCGCCAATAGCGGGTAAAACAGCAATCATGACCAGGTTAACTATGAAATCCCAATTATTACGCATTGTTAAAAGTTGAATCGTCATTTTCATTGCCGATTCTTCGCTTTCTTTCATCCAGTTTTCAAGCCACTTCAAACCGTCTGGTAAAACCATTTTCTGATTCCAAACCGCAGTCCATTCCATAAGTGGCATAGAAATAACCATAATGACTAAAACCAGCATTAACAGTAAAAACTTTGGGCTTTTAAGTCCAAAAAATTGATTTATTTTTATCCGATTTGTTAAAGCCAAAGCAATTGGAGGCAATACAAACATCCCTATTGATGTGCAAATCTGAAGTATCTTTAAGGCATTTGTGTACTTCGCATCTCCCGAAGTAATAACCCCAAAGTTGCTAAGAATTTGAAACCCATGAATGATTACAATCGGTACAAGTGATATTATCGAAAATACTACTGCGCCAACAATTGCGTAAATTAAAAGTAAAAGTAATTGCAGGAAAGGGTTGATTTCTTCCTTATTAGGTGTTACAACGTTCATTATTTGTACCTTTGCGTGTTTATTATTAATCGTTGAAGATAGAAAATGTCTGTTAAGATAGGAAATATAGATTTAGGAGACTTCCCGTTATTGCTTGCTCCGATGGAGGATGTTAGCGACCCGCCGTTCCGTTTTGTTTGCAAACAGAATGGTGCAGATATGATGTACACCGAATTTATTTCTTCCGAAGGACTGATAAGAGACGCGGCCAAAAGCATTCAAAAGCTCGATATATTCGAATATGAACGCCCAATAGGGATTCAGATTTTTGGTGGAGATATAGAACACATGCGTGAAGCTTCGGAAATTGCATCGGCCGCCGGACCAGATTTAGTTGATATAAACTACGGTTGCCCGGTTAAAAATGTAGTTTGCAAAGGCGCAGGTTCCAGTCTTTTACAAGATATTGATAAGATGGTAAAAATGACAGAAGCAGTTGTTAAAGCTTCTCATTTGCCAGTAACCGTTAAAACTCGCTTAGGTTGGGATGATAATACCAAAAATGTTTACGAAGTTGCAGAGCGTCTTCAGGATGTAGGCATTCAAGCCTTAACTATTCACGGTAGAACCAGGGCACAACTTTATAAGGGCGAAGCAGATTGGTCGTTAATTCGCGAAATTAAAAGAAATCCACGCATTAAAATTCCAATTTTTGGAAATGGCGATATTGATAGCCCAGAGAAGGCTGCAAACTGGCGCATGGAATATGAGGTTGATGGAATTATGATTGGCAGAGCAGCGATTGGTTATCCATGGATTTTCCGTGAGGTTAAACATTTCTTTAAAACTGGTGAACATTTGGCAGGCCCAACAATTGACGAACGAATTTCTGTTTGCAGAACACATTTGGAGAAATCCTTAGAGTGGAAAGGTCCAAAAACCGGAATTTTTGAAATGCGTCGTCATTACGCAAATTATTTTAAAGGCTTACCCGATTTTAAACCTTACCGCATGCGTTTGGTTTCCGAAGGAGATATTGCCAACATTTACAGCATTTTAGAAGAAGTGGCAGAAAAATTTGCCAACTATGATCCTGCTAATCAACTGGCTTGATTTTTGAAATGCTTTTTGTACATTCGTATAAATCATCATGGCTACAGCAATTACAGATGGAGTTAAAGTTTCAGTAGAAACTATATATCAGCCCGAATATTCAAACCCGGCTAATGAGCATTTTATGTTCGCTTACCGCGTAGAAATTTCTAATCTTTCTGATTATCCGGTGCAATTAATGCGTCGCCAATGGTCTATATTCGATTCTAATAGTAGTCGTCGCGAAGTTGAAGGCGAAGGCGTTGTTGGTCTACAGCCAGTTATAGCGCCCGGCGAAAGTCACGTTTACGTTTCTGGCTGTAACTTAAAAACCGATATGGGAAGTATGCAAGGCAAATATCTTATGAAACGCCTTGTAGACGATGCTGAATTTGATGTTGATATTCCTGAATTTCAGCTTATCGCACCTTATAAATTAAATTAAGTTTTTCCTTTAAAAAGTTTTATGGCTTTTTCAATTTTGGAAAATGAGCGTTTGTGTTTTCTTTGCGGCCATCAGTCCCGCTATCGCCCATAGTTCTCGCTTCGTTCCTCAACTCCGGGGCTATTTGGCTCTATCGGGTTTAAAAATTCACATTTCTTTTTCATAGGTTATTTTTCTAACCCTCGTCGTCTTTTCGACTGGAGCGTAGAGAAACGTAAAAATCCTTTCAAATAGCATATTAATAGATTTCTTCTAAAGATCAAAATGAAGGAAATGAGCAGATTCAATAACGAAAATTACTTTAATTACTAGCCCCGACATACACGGAAATACTTTTGGTTGCTAAACCTTTCAGTTAGCAAAGTCTTTAACCAAAAGATTGCAGTATTGGCGGGACTGAACCAACCTAAGCTCCACAACCTTTGCGCTTCAAAAAAATATTAATTGAAACCATTAAATGCAAAAGCGGCCGAAAAATTAATTCCGAACCGCTTTTCAATTTTCATAAGTAGATGAAAATATTTTAATCTCTGCTTCTTCCAAACAGCATAGATGCGTAATAAAGTAAGTTTGCCAGCGCACCAATTGCAGCAACAACATAAGTCATGGCAGCCCACCAAAGTGCATCTTTAGCTTGTGCATTTTCTTCCTGCGTTTGCATTACACCGTTATTGTTTTTTAACCAGGCTAATGCTCTGTTGCTTGCATCAAATTCAACTGGTAGCGTAATAATGCTAAATATGGTAACTAATGCTAAACCAACAACACCAATTGCCAAAACAACCGGAGTTATTGCAAATACAAGTAACATTACGCCCAAAAGCAAAACCCACTGTAGTAAATTCGATGAAATGCTTACAACCGGTACCATTGTGCTACGTAAATTTAGCCATGTATACGATTTAGCATGTTGTACGGCGTGTCCGCACTCGTGTGCCGCAACTGCTGCAGCTGCAACGCTTCTGCTATAATAAACATCGGTACTTAAATTAACCGTTCTGTCTGATGGATTGTAATGGTCTGTAAGTTGACCTTCGGTACTCATCACTTTCACATCGAATATGCCGTTGTCATGCAGCATTCGCTCCGCTACTTCCTTACCCGATAAGCCTGAACTCAGTTGCATTTCTGCGTACTTAGAAAATTTATTTCTAAAACGCCATTGTACAAACATGCTCAGTAATAATACCGGGACTATTATAATTAAATAGATTCCCATTTCTTTGTGTATGTTTTTCAATAGGCTGTATATCAAAAAGCGTTCCCATATTGGAAGGCAATGAAAATGTGCTATTTTTATTCTATGGCTAACGCATTATCTTACTGGGAAAAGGCTTCATTTTTTAATTATGATGTAATTATAATTGGTAGTGGAATAGTTGGTTTAAATGCCGCAATTCACCTTAAAAATTCTTCGCCTTCTTTAAAAATAGCGGTTTTGGAAAGCGGTTTTTTACCATCTGGTGCAAGTACAAAAAATGCAGGTTTTGCCTGTTTTGGCAGTCTTTCTGAACTGATTGAGCAAGAAAAAATCTGTGGTGAAAGTGGTTTGGCAATGTTGATTGAGAAACGTTGGAAAGGTTTATTAAAGTTAAGAAGTTTATTGGATGATAAATCTATTGATTACCAGGTTTTAGGTGGTTATGAATTATTTAAAAAAAGTGCCGTTGATTTGACTGAACAGTGTGTATCTAAAATTGAACATTTTAATCAGCTTATTGCACCTATAATTGGATTAAACGCTTTTGATTTAAAAAATGAAAGGATTAGGAACTTTGGATTTAAAGGTGTTGAAAGTCTAATTTATAACCAATATGAAGCGCAAATAGATACCGGAAAAATGATGTTTGCTTTGCTTCAATATGCACAGCAAGTTGGCATTACAATTTTTAATAATTGTAAGGTTGAAGAAATTATTTCCGAAAATTCTGCTGTTTTAATTAAAACCAAAGAAGGAAATTTTGAATGTAAAAAAACGATAGTTACAACTAATGCTTTCATAAATACATTAATACCTGATCTAGATGTTACACCCGGTCGTGGGCAAGTTTTAATTACCAAGCCTATTAAAAACCTAAAGTTGAAAGGTACTTTTCATTACGATAAGGGTTATTATTATTTCAGAAATATAAATGGAAGAGTTTTGTTGGGCGGAGGAAGAAACTTAGATTTTAAAACTGAAGAAACAACCGAATTTGGACAGACAGAAAAGATTCAGTTTGCTTTGGAAAATTTGCTCCACGAAGTTATTTTGCCTGAAACAGATTTTGAAATAGAGCAGCATTGGAGCGGTATTATGGCTTTTGGCAAACAGCTCGAACCAATAATTACCGAAGCCAGGCCAAATGTTTTTTGCGCTGTAAGATGCAATGGAATGGGCGTGGCAATGGGTTCGCAAACTGGCGCAGACGTAGCAGAGTTGGTATTGAATAGCTTATAATCTTAGTTTTTATTGTACAATAAGTAGCTTTGTTCCTCGTGATAAGGCTATTACTTAAACACAATCGTTTTATTTCCATTAACAAAAACCCGGTCTTCGAAAATAAGTTCTAAAGCTTCTAGTAATACTTTTTTCTCTATTTCTTTTCCTGCTCTTACCATTTCTTTAACGCCGAAATTATGGTCTACATGGGTAGTGTGTTGTGTTATAATCGGGCCTTCATCTAAATTATTGGTTACGAAATGAGCAGTTGCACCAATAATTTTAACGCCACGCTCAAAAGCCTGCCGATACGGATTTGCACCAATAAATGCGGGCAAAAACGAATGATGAATGTTAACTATTTTTCCTGCATAATCTTTTACAAAATCTGCTGATAAAATTCTCATGAACTTTGCCAAAACTAAATAATCGGCATCGAATTGATTGATAATTTCTTTAATCTTATCTTCAAATTGGCTTTTTTCTTTATCAACATGAGAAACATAAAAATATGGAATGCCAAGTTTTTCGGTAAAACCTCTCAATTCTTCGTAATTACCAATTACAGCCATAACATTTGCACCCAAAGTTTTAAATTGATTTTTTATTAGAATTTCAGCCAGGCAATGGTATTCTCTAGTTACTAAAACAACAATTTGCTTTTCCTTTTTTGTTATGAGATTAACTTTTGCATCATTAGGCAAATTCTCTAACAATTTTTCTTTAAGCTCGTCAGTTTCTTCGAAAACCCCGGTACAGGCAATTCTTGTAAAAAAAGCCTTATTTGGCTCATCCACAAATTCTCGCATGGCTATAATATTGAATTGATGAGTAGCCAAAACCCTGGTTATATTAGTTACCAAGCCAACCTGGTCAGTACAAGAAATAAGAATTGTTAATTCGTTCATTTGCATTATATAAAGCTCAATTATATAAATTTTTTTCTTTATACGTAGCTCATATTAACTAATATTTTTTGGTATATCTGTTTTTAATCTTCATTTTTACTAAAATTTTTATCATTATGGAAATCGTCGGTATCGCTTTACTAATCGTTATTTTGGTTGTTTTAGTCGTATTACTTTTTAAAAAGCCACAAGCAGCCATCTCTTTGATTTCTGTAGAAGATTTTGAAAAATTAAAGTTAGATAACGAAATATTAAAGATTGCCTTAGCCAAAGCTGATGAACGTGTATCTAATTTATCGGCAGAAAAAGAACATATTACTATTTTACTTAAACAGGAGCAACAACGTTTAATTGATGAATTACAAGGCGAACGCGATAGGTTAGCGGATGCAAACCGCGAACTGGAAAGTACTCGTTCATTTTACATTGCCGAAAAAGAAAAATTAATTGAGCAAAAAGCTAGTCTTGAACAAAATCAGGAAAAGTTTAATAAAGATTTTGAATTGATTGCAAACAAGATTTTAGAAGAAAAATCGACAAAGTTTATCGAGCAAAATAGAACCAATCTTGATATTATTTTAAATCCGCTTAAAGAAAATATTAAAGCTTTTGAGGATAAGGTAGAAAAGGTTTATAAAGCTGAGTCTGATGAACGTAATATTTTAAAAGGTGTTATTTCTGAACTTCAAATTCAAAGCAAACTGATTCAGGAAGATGCAAATAACCTGACTAAAGCGCTTAAAGGTGATAATAAAAAGCAAGGAAACTGGGGTGAGGTAATATTAGAAAAGGTGTTGGAGCGTTCGGGATTGGTGCGTGACCAGGAATATCGCATTCAAGCTTCTCATACTTCGGCCGAAGGCAGTAGATACCAACCCGATGTGGTTATAGATTTACCAGACGATAAACATCTTGTTGTTGATGCTAAGGTAAGTTTAGTTGCTTATGAGCGTTCCATATCTGCCGAAACCGATGAAGAGCGTGAAGGCTATGTAAAACAGCATTTGGCTTCCATTAAGAATCACATTCAAGAGCTATCCTCCAAAAATTATCAGGATTTGTATAAAATAAACTCTCCCGATTTTGTTTTACTTTTTGTTCCGATAGAATCGTCTTTCAGCATTGCCGTGCAAAAAGATGCCGAGCTTTTTAATTTTGCCTGGGATAAAAAAGTGGTTATCGTAAGTCCTTCTACTTTGCTGGCCACTTTACGCACCATTGCCAGTATATGGAAACAGGAAAGACAGAACCGAAATGTTATGGAAATTGCCCGTTTAAGCGGAAGCATGTACGATAAGTTTGTTGGCTTTGTTACGGATATGGAAAACATTGGCAAGCATATTAAAAATGGACAAGATGCTTACGATAAGGCTTTAAATAAGTTATCTGAAGGTTCTGGAAATTTAATGAACACTTCAGAGAAGATTAAAAAACTTGGCGCAAAAACAACTAAGCAGATTGACTTGAAGTATTTGGATGGGGAAGAGTAATAAAAAAGTTGGCATTGCGAGGAACGAAGCAATCTTATATGAAACAGATTGCTTCGTTCCTCTCAATGACGAGTTAATTACTACTTATTAAAAGCATTCCAACCTTGTGCTTTTAACTCATGAACATTATTCGATTTTGAAACCATTTTACAACCCGAATTTTTATCAGTAACGTGCCCGATAACGGTGATATCTACATCGTGTTTTAGTTTCTTGTAATCTTCCTGGCTGATGGTAAATAGCAATTCATAATCTTCGCCACCACTTAAAGCACAAACGGTTGGGTCAATTCCCAATTCTCTAGCTGTTTCATAAGTCATTGGGTCTAACGGGATTTTGTCTTCGTAAATGGTAATTCCTTTGTCGCTTTCGGTAGCCAAATGCAATATTTCAGAAGCCAAACCATCAGAAATATCAATCATGGAAGTAGGTTTAATATCCATATCTTCCAAAAGTGCAACAATATCCATTCTTGCTTCCGGTTTTAATTGCCTTTCTATGATATAATCTTTTCCTTCTAAATCTGGCTGAATTTGTGGGTTCTCTAAATAGATTAACTTCTCTCTTTCCAAAATTTGAAGACCAACATAAGCACCACCTAAATCGCCAGAAACGCAAAGCAAATCATTTTCCTGAGCACCATTTCTATACGTTACCTTATCAGAATCCGCGTAGCCAATACTGGTAATGCTAATTACTAAACCTTGCTTACTTGAAGAAGTATCGCCGCCAATTAAATCTATGTTGAATTTATTACAAGCCAATTCAATGCCTTTGTAAATTTCTTCTACTGCTTCTAATGGAAATTTACTAGATAAACCAAGTGAAACCGTTATCTGACTTGCTTTACCGTTCATCGCGTAAATATCGGATAGATTAACCTGTACCGCTTTATAGCCTAAATGCATAAGCGGAACATAAGCCAAATCGAAATGAATTCCTTCTAAAAGTAAATCGGTAGAAACCAATATTTGTTTGCCTTTTGCATCCAACACAGCCGCATCATCGCCAACACCCTTTACCGAATAATCATTTCTAATTTTAAAATTACTGGTTAGGTGTTTTATTAAACCAAACTCACCTAACTCATTAATATCTGTACGTTCTTTATTTTCAAACATAATATTACGACCACTAAAGGGCTTTTTAATTAAATTATTTTTTTTTATAAGAGGTGCTTCCTCTTATTTTATTGATAGAAGCCAACTACCACTGACTTTTTTAATTTTTAGATTGATTCGTGCCTTGCAATGACGTTTTTTCTACATCTTCTTTTTTTATTACTATGGTATTTTACTTTCCATCCAGTTTTTTCCTTCTGTAAACCTGGCAATTAGCATAGCAGCAACATTATCTCCAGTAGCATTCAGCAAAGTTGCCATTGGGTCGACCAAGGTTCCAATAATCATTGCTGGTGGCAAAGCTTCGGGCGGTAATTGGTAAGCAGAAATCATTAATAATTCACCTATATAACCACCATTTGGAATTCCACCTTCTACAATACTTACCAAAACAGTAATCCCTAATGCCAAAATTATCGTATCTACATGAACTAAATCTTTTCCAAAAATAGCAAAAACCACTGCTATTTTTATGATGGAACTTATACTAGAACCATCTTTATGCAAGGTTGAACCTAGTGGAATAGTCACATTTGTAATGTAAGCCGGAACACCCATTTTCATTGTTCCTTCTAAATTTGCAGGTATAGTTGCAATGCTACTACAAGTTCCTACTGATGTTAAAGAAGGAACGATATTATTTTTCCAAAATACTTTTATGGCTTTAAAACCACCCGCAATAAAAGCGTATAAAGTAAAAAATACAACGAAATAAAATGCACCAACTCCGTAATATAAGCCCAGAGCTTTAGCATAAGTTCCAAAAAGTTGCGGTCCGAAAACACCAACCTGATAAGCAAAATAAGCACCTAAACCTATTGGCCCTAATTTCATAATCAAGATGATGAGTTTTTTCATCACTTCATTTCCCGATACCAAAAATTTCTTAAAACCATCGCCAGCTTCTTCGGCATAAAGTGTAGAAAATCCAACTAAAACTGAAAAAATAATCAGCGCCAGCATATTTTTTCTACTACCAATTTCATAAAATTCTCCAACGGTTAAAAGCTGTGTCATCTGTTCTCCAACAGATTGAATTTTTTCGGTTTCTGCAGGTAAATTACTTGTTCCTAATTGTTGATGAATAGGGAAAATCCAAGTGGCAGCTAATGTTAGTATTGCTGATATTAAAACAGTTGCAAGAAAAACCAAAACCATTACAGTTAATAATTTCCCCAATTTTTTCGACCTATCAATATTAGCAATTGCAGATGAAACCGCAAAAAACACCAACGGAATAACCGCTGTAAATAACAAATTCAAGAATATATCACCTAATGGTTTTATACTTTCAACACTTTTCCCAAAAATTAAGCCTACTATACTTCCAGTGGTAATTCCTACCAAAAGCCATAATAAGCCTGAATAATTTTTAAGAATGTTGTTTATTTTCATTGTGAAAGTGTCTATAATCCTAACTCTGCCGAAATATCAAGCATACGTTGAATTGGTTTACGAGCTTGCTCGATAATATGTTCAGGTACAGTTACTTCCGGAGAACTATTTTTAAGACATAAATATAGTTTTTCTAAAGTATTTCTCTTCATGTACGGACAATCGTTACAAGCACAGCTGTTATTTGGTGGTGCCGGAATGAAAGTTTTATCCGGACAAGCTTTTTCCATCTGGTGAATAATTCCACTTTCTGTAGCAACAATAAATTCTGTTGCTGGATTAGAAATGGCATATTTTAACAATCCAGTTGTAGAACCAATGTAATCAGCCATTTTTAAAACAGGCTCTTCACATTCTGGGTGAGCAATAAACTTTGCATTTGGATGGCGTTCTTTCAATTTGGTGATTTTCTCCTGAGAAAAAATTTCATGAACCATACAAGCTCCATTCCAAAGCACTAAATCTCTACCTGTTTTTTTTGCAACCCAGGCACCCAAATTTCTATCCGGACCGAAGATAATTTTCTGGTCTTTTGGCAAACTTTCTACAATTTGAACAGCATTTGTGGATGTACAAACGATATCACTCAGTGCTTTTAACTCAGCTGTACAATTCACATAAGTAATCACCAAATGGTCGGGATATTTTTCCTTAAATTTTTTAAATAAGTGAGGTGGACAACTATCGGCCAAAGAACAGCCCGCTTTAACATCGGGCAATAAAACCTTTTTTGTAGGCGATAAAATCTTAGCTGTTTCGGCCATAAAATGGACACCAGCAAATACAATTACGTCGGCATCAGTTTTTGCAGCTTCTTGAGATAGTCCTAAACTATCTCCGATATAATCAGCAATATCCTGAATATCAGGTTCTTGATAATAATGCGCTAAAATAATCGCATTCTTTTCTTTCTTTAATTTTTCAATCTCAACAAAGAGGTCAAGTGTAGGGTCGATATCTTCCTCTACAAATCCTTTTTTGTTAATTTCTTCTAAGACATCTATGTTCATTTTTAAATTTTCCTTTTTTGAAGTTTGACGTTGTCCAAAGATAAAGCTTTCCACGTCTCAATAATTAATAAGTTATTTTAAATAAATAGATCTTGTTTGTTTATTAGTGTGTTAGTATTGTTGGCAAGTTTCTAAAAAAAGTTCTCTTATGTAAGTTGTTAATCGTTTACTAACATTTAGATTACATTTTTGTAATATGATAAGATTGATTTACAGCACTATCGAAAAAGGTCTCAAATTTTATCAATACTGGAATGTTAATTGTTTATAAGTGACTGAAAAGTTAATTACTTATACAAATGTGCTTAAAAATTGGGTAAAAGATTGTGGCAAATTGTCTTTTTAGAGTAGCTTTAAACATTCAAATTTATTTGTTAGCATTATTTCTACATAAAGCTAACAGTTGTTCTATAGTTATCAACACCGTTGATAAAGTAAATGTTTTTTAAATGAGAAAAGTAGATTTTCTGGTAATTGGTTCAGGTATAGCAGGTTTAAGTTTTGCACTTAAGGCTGCCAAGTTTGGTAAGGTTTTAATTGTTACCAAGTCTAATGAGGATGAATCTAACACAAAATACGCTCAAGGTGGCGTTGCTGTTGTAGTAGATAAAGATGATTCTTTTGAAAAACATATAGACGATACTTTGATAGCGGGAGATGGATTATGCGACGAGAAAATTGTGGAAATCGTTGTAAAAGAGGGGCCTCAACGTATACAAGAGATTATTGACTACGGTATAAATTTCGATAAAGACAACTCTGGTTTCTATGATTTAGCTAAGGAAGGTGGTCACTCTGAACATCGTGTTTTACACTATAAAGACATCACTGGTTATGAGATTGAGCGTGTACTTTTAAAGGAGATTCACGAGAATCCGAATATAGAGATATTAACACATTACTTTGCATTGGAGTTAATTACCCAGCATCACCTTGGGGAGTTTGTGGACAAACGTACCGAAGTTATTAACTGTTACGGTATATATGCCTTTAACACAGAGCTTAACGATGTGGAAAAGATTGTTGCAAATGTTACGGTGATGGCATCTGGTGGTGCCGGACATGTATATTCTGCCACTACAAATCCGGTAATTGCAACCGGCGATGGTATGGCGATGGTTTATCGTGCAAAAGGAAAAGTGAGGAATATGGAGTTTATTCAATTCCATCCAACTGCATTATATCATCCTGGAGAGTACCCATCTTTCTTAATTTCGGAGGCAGTTCGTGGTTTTGGAGGTGTTCTTCGTCGTAAGAATGGGGAAGAATTTATGCATGAATATGATGAACGTAGATCATTAGCTCCGCGTGATATAGTTGCACGAGCAGTAGATAATGAAATGAAGAAATCTGGTGATGATTTTGTTTATTTAGATATTACAATGCGTAATAAGGCTGATATTTTAAAGCATTTTCCTAATATATATGCCAAGTGTTTATCTATTGGTATAGATATGACTAAGGATTTTATTCCGGTTACACCTGCATCACATTATATGTGTGGAGGAGTTTTGGTTGATGAATACGGTCGGTCATCAATTAAAAATTTATATGCTTGTGGAGAATGCTCATCTACAGGTTTACATGGTGCTAATCGATTGGCTTCTAATTCTTTATTGGAGGCTACTGTATTTGCACATCGTATTTATCAGGATGCAATTGAAAATTTTAAAAAGAATATTATTCCTGATAACATTCCAGAATGGGACTCTAAAGGCGTAACACAAACTGATGAAGATATTTTGGTGACTCATAATCTTAGAGAATTACAGAAAGTAATGGGTGATTATGTGGGTATTGTACGTTCTGATTTTAGGTTAGATAGGGCACACCGTCGTTTGTTTTTAATCTACCAGGAAACTGAAGATTTTTATAAAAAGAATAAGGTTTCTGTTAAACTTTGTGAGTTGAGAAATGTAATTCAAACTGCTTATTTAGTAATTAAATCGGCTATGCAACGTAAAGAGAGTAGGGGATTGCATTATACTACAGATTATCCGAATCATGCTGATGAATTGGTAGATACTGTTTTGTAAATTTTTATGATTAGCCTGTTGAATCGCACTCATAAGTATTCGACGAACTCAGGCTGACAATATTTTTAGACATTACATCAAATATCTTACATTAAAAATATGCCTTTAATACTTCCAGTAAAAAATAAATATCCAGAAATAGGAAAAGATAATTTCATTGCAGAAAACGCTACAATCGTCGGCGATGTTATGATTGGCGATAACTGTTCAGTTTGGTTTAATACCGTGATTAGAGGCGATGTAAATGCTATTACTATTGGAAATGAATCTAATATTCAAGATGGTGCAGTAATTCATGCCACGTACTTAAAAGCATCAACGCATATAGGCAATCGGGTTTCTGTAGGTCATAATGCAATTGTACATGGCTGTACGGTGCAGGATAATGTTTTAATAGGTATGGGAGCTATTGTTATGGATCATGCAATAATAGAAGAATATTGTATTATAGCAGCTGGCTCTGTAGTTTTGGAAAATACAATTTGTGAAACAGGTTATCTTTATGCAGGAACGCCAGCAAAAAAAATAAAGCCCATTACTGAAGAGCAAAGGGCTTTATTAAATAAGTTACCTGATAATTATATTATGTACTCGAGTTGGTTTACGAATACTTAATTACCAGGTAGTGGTATAATTAAAGTGTTTTCCACTTCCCAATTTGGCCTTAAGGATTGCTCTTCTGGAGAATACCATATTTTTTCCGGTTGAATACCGTATTTTACGTTTCCGGTATCCCATATTCCATTCCTATTCTCGTCGTAAATAACCCTTACAAAATATTTTCCAGCTGGAAAATTAGCTAAAACAACCCTTGTTTTTTTAGAAATTATAAATGATTTTACAGCTTGTTTTTTTTCATTAATAAATTCAACAATATAACTTTTAGCTGTATCAGGAACTTGAACTGTTAGTGCACGTGTTCCATAGTTTTCAGTTGGTTCTAAAGTAAATTTCTTTGAAAATTCTTTATTTTTTGTATTAAAAAGTCCAGTAAATGCACCAGGAGCGAATTTTAAATCATAGCTTCTCTTAATCTTCCAGGGAAAAGTAATCTTATATTTTAAAAAGCTCGTGCTATCTTTTATCAATACGAAATTTGTTCTTTTTATAGAATCATCAAGTAAGGTAATTTTCGATGCGTCTGCTGCCGTAATTGGTAAAGGAAAAGTAAGCGTGTAAGTTTGAAATGGATTTAATTTACTATTATTTGTGTTATCAACAGGGGTTACATCTCTAGTATAACTATCTTTTTTAGCCCTGTTAAGATTTATTGTCTGTAGCAATTTTCCATCATCCTTAATAGCAACTTTAATTGAATCGAAACTTAAGTCGTTAACCCAAACTTTGGCAGTATCATTTGTTAAATTAAAAAGAACTAGCTTTCCTACATCTACAGAAGCGGGTTCTGTAATTGTAATACTTGGTTTTTTTAATTGCTGAGAGAATGTTAAAGATATGATACCATCTGTATTTATTTTTCTTTCGATAACTCTAAAATCCGGCGCATTTTCTTTAAAGACTTTTAAGCTAATGCTATCTATATTTTTATTGATATCGATTGGCTCTTTAATAAATCCAACTTCATCGGAAGTTTGCTGATAGATTTTATCACCACCACCCGTTGCTTCTTTTAAGGCGTAAACTTTGTAAGTCCCACCTCTTAAATTGTTTAATTTAAAATTTCCTGAGCTGTCTGTTAGGGTATAAATTGAAGGACGTTTTTTTCCGAATAAAGAATCTCTTTCTGCAGGAAGAATAAATACAGTAACTTCTTTTTCTAATTCTCCAGTTAGCGCATTAGAAACTTTTCCGCTTAAGCTTAAAGAATCTATTTCATTGCCAGTAGAAAAAACATAACTTAAGTTTTTTATAACATTACTTTCATTAATATCGGCAATAGCTTTACCAAAGTTTAAAGTATAAGTTGTATTTTTTTCTAAGGTATCTGGTAGTGTAATTTCTAAGGTTTTCTTTTTAATTTTTAATATTGGAGCTTTTTCCAATTCTGGAGAAATTGAAAATTCTTTCGTTTCATTTTGAATTTTAAAATACTCGTCAAATTCAATAATGATTTTTTTATCCTTAAAATTTCTAGTCAAATTTTTTGGCGTCATACTCAGAACTTTTGGAGGAGTTCTATCCTGTGGACCACCAGATACAGGTTGAGGAGAGGCACAGCCAAAAAATTGCGAAATAATTGCAAGGACAATTAAATTTATAAGATTAAAATACTGACGTTTTAAATTTGGCATATTTTAAGCGTTTTAACGAGTTTTTGTGCTTTTTGGAATATTAATATTAAAAATAATTTTTATTTAATTTAAACGCTTTATTTTAAGGTTAATTATTTCTTATTTAAAGTATTGATAATCAACTACTTACTAATATAAACCATTAAAACAGATATATCTGACGGTGAAACACCCGAAATTCTTGATGCTTGACCTAAAGTACGTGGTTTTATCTTAAATAATTTTTCGCGAGCTTCTTTTGATATAGAAACAATTTTGTTATAGTCGAAATCTGGCTTAATTTCCTTGTCTTCCATTTTAAGCATTTTCGCTACAATTTCATTTTCTTTTTCGAAATAGCTCTCGTATTTAATTTTGATTTCTGCCTGCTCAATAGTTTCATTATCCAAATCTTTAGTTGCTTCTGCTAATGCCTTGCTTACTTTAATGATATCTTGCAAACCAACATGAGGGCGTGAAATTAAACTGTTAATTTTTACATTCTGGTTTAACGGACTGGAGCCTAAACTTTCTAAGGTTTCATTTACCTCGCTCATCTCTATCCCTTGTGTTTTTGTAAATTTAACCAATGCATCGGCGTTTGCTATTTTCTGATTTACTTTTTCTAAACGCTCATCAGAAATTAAGCCCAGTTCATGGCCAATAGGGGAGAGACGAATATCAGCATTATCTTGTCTTAATAATAAACGATGTTCAGCTCTAGAAGTAAACATGCGGTAAGGTTCTTCAGTTCCTTTAGTTACTAAGTCATCAATCAAAACACCAATATAACTGTCTGACCTTTTCATTATCAGTTCATGTTTATCGGTAATTTTTTGATGTGCATTTATACCTGCCATGAAACCTTGGCAAGCGGCTTCTTCATAACCGGTAGTTCCATTTATCTGTCCAGCTAAAAATAAATTATTGATTAATTTAGTTTCTAACGTTAAAGATAATTGAGTAGGCGGGAAGAAATCATATTCAATAGCATAACCTGGTCTAAACATTTTTGCATTTTCAAAACCCGGTATTAAACGTAAGGCTTTAAATTGAACATCTTCTGGAAGTGAAGTAGAAAATCCATTTACATAAATTTCACAAGTGTTCCATCCTTCAGGTTCTACAAAAATTTGATGTCTGTCTCGCTCTGCGAAACGGTTAATTTTATCTTCAATAGATGGGCAATATCTAGGACCTAAACCTTTAATTCTTCCGGTGAACATTGGCGATTTCTCAAAGCCTTCTTTCAAAGTTTCATGAACTTCACTGTTGGTATAAGTAATCCAACAACAACGTTGGTCAGTTGAAACTTCGGTATCCGTGTAAGAGAATTTACCTGGATTTTCATCTCCCCATTGCTCTTCCATTTTGGTATAATCTAAACTTCTTCCATCAACACGGGGAGGGGTACCTGTTTTCATTCTACCCGCTTCCATGCCTAATTCCACGAGTTGCTCTGTAATACCAGTTGATGCTCTTTCTGCTGTTCTTCCTCCTCCAAATTTCTTTTCTCCAATGTGCATTACGCCATTAAGAAAAGTTCCATTTGTTAGAACTACAGCCTTACTTTTTATCTCGATACCTAAAGACGTTTTGACGCCATAAACTGTATTATCTTTAACTAATAAGCCTACAACGCTATCCTGCCACATATCTACATTGGGCGTTTGTTCTAATGCTAAACGCCATTCCTCAGCAAATCGCATTCTATCAATTTGCGCTCTAGGACTCCACATCGCAGGTCCTTTAGATTTGTTTAGCATTCTGAATTGAATAGTAGATTTATCAGATATAATACCCGAATAACCACCCATTGCATCCACCTCGCGAACAATTTGTCCTTTAGCTACACCACCCATAGCGGGGTTACAACTCATTTGGGCAATAGTGCCCATATTCATTGTTATGAGTAAAACAGATGATCCTAAATTGGCGGCAGCGGCAGCAGCTTCGCAGCCTGCGTGACCCGCACCAACAACAATCAAATCGTATTTTGAAAACATTTTATTTTGTATTTATTAAATTGTTCCACGTGAAACAATTTGTTTGTAATCTTTTTTTTTGGAAAATTAAATTGTAATATTCCTTAATTTATTTAATGTTCCACGTGAAACATAAGTTAACAAACAACATCGTCATTGGGAGGCGCGAAGCAATCTCTCTTTAAAAACTGCTTAGGCTCTGCAATAAGGCTATATCATTTTATTCGGAAAGCTCTAGCCAACGCATTGTAAATTCATCCAATTTGGCTTGATGTTTTTCGATATCTGCTGATACTTCTTGAATCTTTACGTAGTCCGAAGCATCCATATTATTCAAGGTTTTGGTTAATTCAGCTATTTTACTTTCCGTTTCTTCCATGCCTTTTTCAGCATCATCTAATTCTTTTTGCTCTTTAAAACTTAATTTTTTAACGGCTTTTATTAGTGTGTTTTCTACAACAGGAGCAGGTTCTTTTTTACTTTCTACTTTAGCTTTTGGTTGTTCTAAACTCAAACGATATTCAGAATAATTACCGTTATAAATTTTAACAACACCTTCGCCTTCCATAATAAATAGCTGGTCGCTCATTTTATCAAGCAGGTATCTATCGTGAGAAACGAGCATTAAAATGCCGGGGAAGTTCTCTAAAAATTCTTCTAGAACATTTAAAGTATCAATATCTAAATCGTTGGTTGGCTCATCCAAAATTAAAAAATTAGGATTTTGCATCAACACCTTCATCAGGTTCAAACGCTTCTTTTCACCACCACTTAACTTCTCTACCATGCCATGTTGTTTCTTCGGCGGGAAGAGAAAAAGCGTTAATAGGGCAGAAGCTGTAATCACAGAGCCATCAGCCATTTTAATATATTCAGCGTCTGATTTTACAATATCTATTACTCTTTCTTTTGGATCGAATGTTAAACCGCCTTGTTTATAATAACCAAAAACTGTCGTTTCTCCCGTGTCAACTTGACCAGCATCTGGAGTTAACTGACTCGTGATGATATTTAATAAGGTAGATTTACCTGTACCATTTTTACCAGCTAAACCAATTCTATCTCCTTTTTTAAAGGTGTAACTAAAATCATTTATAATTGGGCGACCATCAAATGCTTTTGCAATATGTTCTACCTCAATAATTTTCCCACCTTGGCGAGACATCTTCATTTGTAAGCTAATACTCTGATTATCAGACTTTTTATTCGATTTTTCTTCTAAATCGTAAAAAGCATTGATTCTGGCGTTAGATTTAGTTCCACGAGCCTGTGGCATACGTCTCATCCACTCTAATTCTTTCTTTAATAGCTGTTGGTTCTTATGTAAAACAGTTGCATCTAAAGCCTCTCTTTCCGATTTCTTTTCCAGATAGTAGGCATAATTTCCGTTGTAATTGAAAATCTTACCTCTATCCAATTCAACTATCGTATTGCAAACATTATCTAAAAAGTACCTATCGTGAGTAACTAAAAGAATTGTTTTTTGTCCTGTAGTTAAAAGTTTCTCCAACCATTCAATTGTATCAATATCCAAATGATTCGTTGGTTCATCTAAAACTAAAATTTCAGGGTCTTCAATTAAAAGCTTAGCCAAGGCCAAACGTTTCTTTTGTCCACCAGAAAGTGTAGCAATTTTTTGTTGCAAATGAGTAATGCCCATTCTATTCAGGATAGTCTTTATCTCATGCTCATATTCCCATGCATTATGTTCGCTTAATTCTTCATATAAACGATTAAGCGTTTTTTCATCTGGATTAGGGTTTTCAATTAATTCCTCATATTCTTTAATCAACTGTTGTTGTTTATTCTCTAACGAAAAAATAAAATCGCTAATGGAATAACCCTCATTAAATTGAGGCTCTTGGTCTAGAAAGCCAATTTTAACAGCCTTATTTTTTACAATTTTACCTTCAAGCGGAGGGAATCTTTCGGCAAGTAATTTTAATAAGGTACTCTTACCCGCACCATTAATGCCAACCAACGCTACCCGCTGACCAGAGTTAATACCTAAGGTTAAATTTTTAAATAGCCATTCATCATGATAACCATGACCTAAGCCTTCTGCCGCAATTAGTGTGCTCAATTTTTTTGTATTTCGGATTTATAAAGGAAAATTAGTGCAAAAGTACGGATAAAATTCTTGGAACGGCATATTCATCATTCAAAGCTTTAAGTATCAGATAAAAATGGCAAAAGATTGATGTAGCTCAAGAGCAGTACATGGAGCAGTTAATTTGATTATTCCGTGATTTCTGTGTTTCTGGCAATGGGTTATAATAGAAAACAGCGGCTGGAATCGCTCCGCCGCTGCATCAATCATTAACTAAAACTAAACTTTATCTTTGTTTGATGGTTAGAAAATAGATTCTAAAACCTCAATTTTTAAATCTTCATATCTATTTGCGCTGTATGTTGTTGCTAATGGAGCAGCACTCACATTGCTATCATTAGCAGTAAAATCATTCATTCCAACTTTAGCTGAAGAACCCAAAACAGCTGTATAACTTTCTGTGGAACCACTTAAAACCAGGTTAGAAGAACCATTTATGCTTGTAATTAAACTCACGGTGTTTGCCTTGATATCGGCAGCTGCATTATCGTTCAGAACCACATTAAGGTTTAGTAGATTGAAGTTTCCAGCCGTGGCCACCGTCGATGTATTTGATGCCTCTATAGATGAAATATTGTTTACGTGGGCAATAACGGTAAGCGGTGTTGCGGTGAATGAGCTAATTCTTAATTCGCCATTTTGTTGTTGTACCAAAGCATTTTTAGCGAAGTAATTATCAAAAACTTCAACACTTTCATTAGCATCCTGAACCAAAATTAATTTAACGTTTCCGCTGATTTTAATTTTACTGATGTTTTTAATCGAAGTTAAATTTGTGTAATTGTTGTTATTTTCAGTAGCATTTGCGGCTACACTTGCAGTACCTAAAATGATTGTTGTTAAAGCTGCTGCGAATAATGTTTTAATAGAAGTTTTCATAACTGTATATCTTAATATTTTAAATCTTTTTGTTGCTATTTTGAATATAAGACTGCCTTACAGCAGAAAAGTTGCACGTAGATTTGCGGTAATATACCAGCGTAGATAAATTATCGACGAACGCCAGTAACTATTAGACGAACAGGAAGAAAAATTTTATTTGAAAAGCAGGTTTCTGTGAATATCGGGAAGAGTAGCCCCACTTTTTGCCACAACAAAAGCATAAAAAGATTTTTGTTTCCGCTGCAATCGGGTTTATTTAACTATTATAGTAAGTTAGAGCTTCAATCTTTCGAGGTGTAGTAAGAATGCGATGGAACTATAGAATTGATTGCAAAGATTTCTCCACTGCGGTCGAAATGACGGAATTATAATAAACCTGCCTCACTTCTATAACCTAAATATTCATCTTCTTTTTGAGTCATTAAGGTTTTTGCAGCCTTACCTTTATCTTTGTAACCAAGTAAATGCAAAGTTCCGTGAATCATAATGCGACAAACCTCATCAAATGGCTCGGTTTTAAAGGTTCTGGCATTTTCTTTAACACGTTCAATACTGATGAAAATGTCACTAACAATCTGTTTTTCTTCCTCAGAATTATCAAAAGTGATGATATCTGTATAAGTATCGTGATTTAGGTACTGCTGATTAATGCCCAGCAAATATTCGTCGCTACAGAAAATGAAATTAAGTTCCTGCAAATTGAAACCCTCTCTTTCAATTGTTGCTTTTATCCATTTCTTAACCTTAAGTTTTTGTGGAAGATTATAGCTAATTGATTCGGTAAAAAAGGAAATTGCCGGCATAATAATTTATTTTATGGCTGCAAATTTAACGATTTCAAATACTCTGCAATTTTATTTTTGTAATAATAGTTTAATGATGGAGGCATTTTTTGAAGCATATCATTGCCATTTTTCTGTTGTTGGTTATATTGCTGAATCATTTTTTGGTAAGATGGAGGAAATGCCGTTGCCGCTTTACTTTCACGCTTAGAATCCTCTTCTTGGTCGCGTTCTGCTTTTTCGGCCTCTAATAATTTAGTTAACAATTCTTTTTGTCTATTTAAAGTTTCTTGTTGCAAGCGCTTGTTAACCAAGTCACTCTCGGTTTGTTTCATTTCCTTAATAGCCTCATTAAGGTTGCCCATTTTACCAGAGCCATCTTTATTTTCTTCACGGTTAATCTTTTCCAGCGCCTGACGAATCATTTGCTGTTGCTGCGCCATTTTACCAAACTCCTGACTCATTTGCCCCTTAACAACAGTGCCTTGATTCCCACCCGATTTTTGCATCTGCTCACGAGCCTTCTGCATACTTTTGTTCAGTTGCTCCTGCATTTGCGAAAGCTGTTTCATGCCCTGCTTTTGTTTTTTTCCACTTCCACCTTTTGAGTTTTTACTCATATTTTGAAGTTGGTTTAAAGCCTCGCTAAGCATTAAGGACAGGTTATTAATAGAAGTCATGGTAAATTGCTGATAACGATTTGCTTCTGGTGTTCTTCTTTCACCCAAACTTTCCAAACTTTTATCTAGATTGAAATTAATCTTATTCATTTCCTCATTAATGGTTGATTCGATTTGAGGAACACGCTTGCTTAAGCTATACGAGCTATCTGCAATGGTTTTAAGGTTATCTTTAATGCTACGTTGTTTTTGCACATTCGTGGTGTAAGACGGGTCTACAGATGTCATTTTTTTTAGCGAGAGCATTACCTTTTCCTGCTCGAAAGAAGTATTTAATAAGTTTTCTAATAAACGGCGAAGTTCTTTTGCATTCAGGTTGTTTTCCATTTCCTCGCCTTGCTGCTGCATATCACTCATTTTTTTAGATAATTTTTCCATTTCCCCGCCAGCTTTTTGCTGTTTCTGACTTGCACCTTTCGAGTCTTTTTTATCTAAAGCATCTTTACTTTCTTGCTGCTCTTTTTGAATTTCCTGAAGATCTTTTTCTGGATTTTCAAATGGATTTGGTCTTTCCAGAGATTGATTTTTTTCTTCAAGCTTTTTTAAATCATCTTTCAAATCTTTCATCTCTTTATTCAAAGCATCTTGTTTTTGCTTTAGAGATTCATTATCCTGTTTTTTACCTGCAGTTTGCTCCGAAAGGTCTTTTTGTTCTTTTGCCAATTCATTTAAACGGTCAATATCATTTTGAAGATTTTGCTCAAACTCTAACTGCTTATAAAGCTCTAAAATCCTATCTAATTCATTTTTAAGGGTTTTATTATCCAACTGCATTTTCGAAAGCTCGTTTTGCGTTTGGTCTTTATTCTTATCATTCATCAAATTTTGAAGTTTTTGCAGAAGCTCTTTCGTTTTCTCATCAAGCACATTATCAAACAAATCCTTAATCTGTTTCTGCTTTTCTAATAACTCTTCGGTTTGCTTTTGGTCTTCGTTTTGTTGAATATTTTTGTCGTTTTGCTCCTTAATTTCTTTTACAGCATCATCAAGCTGTTTTTGTTTATCAAGCAAGGCCTCAATTTGTTTTTTATCCTCAAAGGAAATCTGTTTTTTATCAATCAAACTTTCGGCAACTTTTTTACTTTCCCTTTCAATTGTATTGGCCAAACGAATAGCTGATTGCATTTTTTGTTTAAGCGCCTGATTATTTGCATTAACCTGTGCTGCATTTTCCTTTTTAGTAGGTTGTTTAAAAGTTTTTATTTCAGAACGGGTAATTTTTGCACCATTAATACCGTCGTTATCAGCTACTTCAAAATAGTATTCTATTTCTTGTCCGGGTTTTGCTAAAGCTTTTTTTAAATCCCAGAAATAGAAAAAACTATTTTCAGAGGTGTTACTTTTTATCGCAATATTTTTGGTAACTGTATTAATAATTTTGTTGTTTTCTTTGATGCTATATTTAAAGCTGAGACGACTAAAGCCATAATCATCAGCTACTTGGCCACTAAAATACAAAGCCTTATTACTTATCGAATCTGGCTTCTCCTCAACAACAATACTAGGGGATTGATCTTTAATAACCGTAATTTGATGTGATAAAGAATCTCTGAGGGTTACAAAATCGTTTTTTGGCGTAATGCTATACTTCGAATTATTTTTGATGGTTGCATTAAAGGCCGATTGGTTATCATCAACTCTCAAAATGTTTTCGACACTATTTAATATAAACAGGAGCGAGCTGCTTTGTTCGGTTTTAAAATTCCAGGTTACACGTGTTCCCTCAGGCAAAAGCATATCTCCAACATTAGCAATCAGTTCTGCTTTCTTATTCAAATAGGCCGGATAATTTAAAGTCGCAGTTGCATTTAGCAATTCCGGACGAGGTTTAACGCTTATCGTAAAAACCGAAGAGCTAAAGCCACCACCTTTAAATATCAGTTTTTTATCCGCCTGAATATTTTTTATGCTGTAATTAAACTTGCTGATGTTCTCTTTTTCGAGTTTGTAGGTGTTTTTTCCATCCTCAACATAAACTTCAGCCGGTAATTCATCTCCTGTTAATTTCAGGTTTAAAGTAACATCATCTCCTTGTGTAACTGATAAATTTTTGTTTAAAAGGGAAAAACTAAAAGGCGCTTTGGGCGCAATGTATTCATCGTATTTAAGAAAACTATTTGTTCCATCGCGTAAAATGGTTGGTGCAATAATGGCAATCAATAAAATGATAGAAAGTGGTATAATAAGATATTTGAGGTACTTTTTATTATCATTTATCCGAACTGCAGTGTAAAATGGAACAGGTTTTAATTCCAGAATTTTCTGGTCGATACTGGCCAAAATCAACTGATTATTTTCAGGACGATTTTCAGCTAACTGATGCAATTGCAAAGTATTGAGCAGTTTATCTTTTATATCAGAAAAATGATTTCCAATAATAACCGATGCCTCATCAAAAGATAAATGCTTCCCCAGTTTAAGCATCGAAAGCAAAGGTTTGATGATCAAAAAACTAATCAGCAAAAGCCCAAGAAAAAGGTAAGAAAAGAAGATAAAGGTTTTAAAGGCGGCAGCAGGGTTGAGGTAATATAAGCTTAAAAAAACAAGCAAATACGAACCCAAAAGTATAGCAGCAGCATAAATACTTCCACGCAAAATTTTATTTAAATAAAACTTGCGGATGAATTCGTCTATCTTTTTGAGTAAATCATTGTAATTATTGCTCACCATGCCTTCGTAAATGTAAAAATAATTCTGCCAATTGCCCCATATCGTAACGCGATTATGATGAGTATTGTACATTAATTTTTGGAAATGAATGGTAGTTTTTCATGGCGGTTTTCAGCCCCGCTTTCCGTTTCTGTCGTATAAAAATCGGCATACACTGCAATCGGGTTTATTCAACAAAGTTCAATGCTTTAGCCAAAACCTAAAAAGGGCATAAATATTTTGTGATGTTTGCATTTCCATCCAACTAAGCCTGAGTAGTAAATCTACGTTAAGCTTTGATCGGCCTAACAAATTTTTCGGATTCCACCGTCAAAGCCCAACCACAAAATTTAATAGAAAAATTTTAAGCCGACAGGTTTGTGTTTTCATATGATTTTTGTTGTGTTTAAGCTAGCTGTGCTGGTCTTTTACGGCCAAAAGAAAAAAGCCCGTCTGGCTAGGACAAAACATTTGCGGCTAATTTCAAAAGTATTTACACTACAATCGCGTTTATTTAACAAAGTTTAATGCCATTAACGACCACCTGTAAAGGGGGCAAACATCAACATTAACTTAAAATTTCTATCTTGTTATAGTTAATACAAAGGTTACATAGATTTTAACTTAAAATTTTCTTAAAAATTTACTTTTGACCTTTCGTAAAAAACCAAAATATGAAACGAGCACTTATTTCAACATGTATGGTATTAATTTTTACCACATCATTTGCCCAAAAATTTAACTGGAATAAAAATCAAGTAATTGCACATCGCGGCGCCTGGAAAAAACAAAATTTTCCTCAAAACTCAATTGCATCGCTAAAGGAAGCTGTTAAACTTGGTTGTTATGGTTCTGAATTTGATGTTTGGATGACCGCTGATAATGTATTGGTTGTAAATCACGACCCTGAATTTCAAGGTTTAACCATCGAAAAAGTAAAATACGAAGAGCTATTAACCAAAACGATGAGCAATGGCGAGAAAATCCCAACGTTGGAGGCTTATCTGAAAGAGGGTAAAAAGCAAAAAACGACTAGGCTCATTTTAGAAATTAAACCATCATTAATAAGCAAAGAACGCGGAATAGAAGTAACTAATGCCAGCATCGAAATGGTAAAGAAAGTAGGTGTAATAGATTGGACAGAGTATATCAGTTTTGATTACGATTACTGCAAACGAGTTTTAGAATTATTGCCGTATGCTAAAGTCGCCTATTTAAGAGGCGAAATAAGTGCAGAGCAGATGAAAGCCGATAAATTGACTGGTGTAGATTATCACTACAGCGTTTATCAAAAAGATGGTTGGATTGAAAATGCACACAAATTGGGTTTAACTGTTAATGCATGGACGGTAAATACTGTGCCTGAAATTCAGTGGTTATTGGCACATAAAGTTGATTTTATTACCACCAATGAGCCCGAATTAACTTTTGAAGAATTAAAGAAAACACCAACAGCGTTAGGTTGGAATTTAAAATGGAGCGATGAGTTTGATGAAAAAGGTTTACCATTAAGTAAAAACTGGAGTTATGATGTTGGCGGAAAAGGCTGGGGAAATAACGAATTGCAATATTACACCGATGCAGATTCTGCAAATGCCAATGTAAATAAGGGAAACTTAAATATTACCGCAATAAAAGCCGATAAAGAAAACAACCATTATACTTCAGCAAGATTGGTTACCAAAAACAAGTTCGATTTTAAATATGGTAGAGTTGAAGTAAGAGCAATATTGCCTAAAGGAAGAGGTTTATGGCCTGCAATTTGGGCTTTACCAACTGAATGGAAATATGGTGGCTGGCCAAAGAGTGGTGAAATAGATATTATGGAGCATGTTGGTTACGAACCAGATAGCGTTTATGGAACGGTACACACAGAAAAATTTAATCATGTAATTCATACGCAGGCTGGTAAAGGTGTTAAAATAGATCCTTACGATTCATATCATGTTTATGCTATCGAATGGTGCAAAGACAAAATCGACTTCTTTGTAGATGACCAAAAATATTTAAGCTTTAAAAATTCTGGCAAGGGCTCTGGCGATTGGCCTTTCGACCAAAATTTCCATATCATTTTAAATGTTGCCGTTGGCGGCGGATGGGGTGGTAAAAAAGGTGTGGATGATACAATTTTCCCTGCAACGATGAAGGTTGATTATGTAAGAGTTTATCAAAAGTGATGTAAAGTGTTTTATGGATTAGCAACATTATCCCTTTTACATTTTTAAATATTTTAAATCCAATGGATTCGCGTAGAGAATTTCTAAAAAAAGCAGCTTTATTTGCTGGGGCAACTGGAGTGGTCAGTACTTTACCAAGTTCTGTACTAAAAGCGATGTCGATTAATCCCGAACTGGGCAGCTCATTTTACGATGCAGAACACATCGTATTTTTAATGCAGGAAAATCGTTCGTTCGACCACATGTTTGGCAAAATGAAAGGCGTAAGAGGGTTTAACGATCCAAATCCTCATATTCAACCTGATGGAAATAAGGTTTGGTTGCAAAAAGATGGACAAGGGTATACTTTTGCGCCGTTTCATGTAGATATTAATAAAACTAAAATAACCTGGCAAGGTGGCTTGCCTCACTCCTGGAATGACCAGGTTGCAGCCAGAAATGGAGGTCGCTACGACAAATGGTTGCCAGTAAAAACACCGATGACCATGGCTTATTATGATAGAAATGATATACCTTTCTATTATGCCATGGCCGATGCATTTACCATTTGCGACCAGCATTTTTGTTCTTCATTAACTGGCACAACGCCGAACAGGCTATTCTTTTTTACAGGAACCATACGCGGTGAAAAAAGCGAAAACCGGATTGCAGTTGTAAATAACGACCAGGCAGAATCGCAAAATAATGTGTTTGTAGATTGGCCAACTTTTCAAGAAACTTTAGAAGATAACGGCATCGATTGGCGAATTTATCAAAACGAATTATGGACATCGAAATTACCAGAAGGAGAGGTTGATGATTGGTTAGGCAATTATGGGGATAACCCTGTTGAGTATGTGAGCAGGCATAATGTTAAGCTTTCGGCCTATTTCAGAAAAAATGGCGACAACACAGTTAAACCAGCATTAAGCGCCGCAGAAGTGCAGGCCAAATACGATAAATTATCTCAACGGGAAAAAAACCTGATAGATAAAGCTTTTCAGACGAATATTAGCGAAAAGGATTATTTAGAATTGGAGCCTTTTACTTTCACTAACGACCAGGGTAAACCAGAAACGATTAATGTGCCCAAAGGCGATATTTTTCATCAATTTAGAAAAGATGTTGACAGCGGAAAATTACCAACTGTTTCCTGGTTTGTTGCCCCTCAAAGATTTTCAGACCATACCAGTTCTCCACTTTACGGAACCTGGTATGTAAGCGAAGCTTTAGATATTTTAACCAAAAACCCGGAGGTTTGGAAGAAGACAATTTTCATCTTAACCTACGATGAAAATGATGGTTATTTCGACCACCAACCGCCTTTTGTTGTTCCAAATCCTGATGATTCCTCAAGCGGGAAAGTTTCTGCTGGAATAAATTATGCAACAGATTTTGAGAACAGAAAAGCCAGTCCAATAGGTTTGGGCTATCGCGTTCCTTTTATTGTTGCATCGCCTTGGAGTAAAGGTGGCTTTGTAAATTCGCAGGTTTTCGACCATACTTCATCCATAATGTTTATGGAGAAATGGCTAAGCAAAAAGACAGGCAAGAACATCAAGAGCAATAATATAAGCGATTGGCGAAGAAATATCTGTGGCGATTTAACTTCGGTATTTCGGCCCTATAATGGCGAAGAAATAAAATCGCCGGAGACGTTGAAAAGAGATGCTGTGGTAACCAATATTGGCAATGCTAAAAACAAGCCTGCTCAAGTTGGTCCAACGGCGTTGAATAAGGTGGAAGTCACAAAAATTAATAAATACGAGGCTTTTTCTCCTTTAACATCTGTACATGCGCCAAAACAAGAAAATGGCACAAAAGCAGCTTGCGCTTTACCCTATAACATAACGGTTGATGCGAATTTGCTTAACAACAAAATAGAGCTAAATTTTCAATCGGCAAAAACACTTTTCGGAAACGAAATAGAAACGGTTGGTGCGCCGTTTAATATGAGTACTATTGCAAAATTTAAAGGTGTAGCTGGTAAAATTTGGGCTTATGGCGTTAAAGCTGGCGATATTTTACAGGACACAATAAGCATTGAAGATTTTGATAATGAAGTTTACGATTTAGCAGTAAATGGCCCAAATGGATTTTACAGGCACTTTGTAGGGAATAAGAAGAACCCAGCATTGCTGATTAAAGCTTTTCCAGAACAAGGTGGTTTAATCACTAAAAAATTAACCGGCAATCTTATTTTTTCAATAGAAAATAGAAGTGCGGTTGCTATAAATATCCAGGTGGTTGATAACAAATATAATTCTTCCACACAAAACGTTTCTTTAAAAGCTAAATCTTCGACCAATGTGCTTTTAAAGCTTTCTAAAAGTTCAAATTGGTACGATTTCAGTATTCTTCAAAAAGGAAATACAGTTTTTAAACACCGCTATGCAGGAAAAATAGAAACAGGAGAAATCACATCTACAGACCCATTTATGGGCAATACATACATTATCTCCAAAAAGGGTGATGGTATTTGAAAGAAATTATGCTTATTTTGTAGTAACATGTACTGCAAACTGTTTGCCATCAAGCTAAAAATCATAATTTCTTTCATTTTGCTTACTAGCCTGAAGCTATCGGCACAAAATTATAATTTCTCGAATTACAGCTTAAAAGAAGGACTGCCTCAATCCCAGGTTAAAGTTATTTATCAAGCAAAAAACAGAACACTTTGGTTAGGTACCTTTGGTGGCGTAAGTAATTTTGATGGGAAAGAATTTACATCTTACAGTAAAGCAAATGGATTAATTTCTAACTCTATCCGGAGTATTGTAGAGGATAATCAAAATCAAATATTTTTAGGAACCGAGGCAGGCATAAATACTATAAAGAACGGTAAAATTTCTACGCTGCTAAAAAGCGACGAAGTCTACGCCCTAAATAAAGATAAAAATGGAACAATTTGGGGCATTAGCGACTATAAGCTGTTTTCGATAAAAAATAATAAACAGATTTTCTGCCCCATAGAAGGTTTGAGCATAACGAGTTTGAATGCTGATGCAACAGGAAATTTATTTGTTTGCGCCAGAGGAAGAGGAATTTATAGACTGGTTAACGGAGTTTGGATTTTACACTTAAAATTACCGGCTAGTTTGGCTGTTAACGAGGTGAAAAAAATATTATTTGATAAAAAAAACCGAGATAAAATATATTTATTAACTCTAAAGCAAGGCGTTTTTGTATCAGATAAGGATGGTGTTAAGCCGCTCTTTAGCGATAAAAAAGCTTTAACATACTATTCGATAGAACAAGATAGTAGGGGCGATGTTTGGGTTGGAACAGAAAACGGTGCTTATCTTATCAAGAAAAAATCAGTAATTTATTTTAACTCAAACAATGGATTAACAGATAATAGAATTGATGAGATTTTTAGCGATGCTGAAAATAACATCTGGATTTCAAGTTCGAGCGATGGTATTTTTAAATATGAGGGTGATGCTTTTATCAAGTACAATACGTTTAAAGGTCAAAATCTGGCATACCCAATTAGTGGAATCGCGGCGGATAAAAAGAATAACTTATGGATCGGAACTTTCAACAAAGGATTACTTAAATACGAAGGGGCTAAGATTGAAAATGTAAAAAAAGCAGAGCTGGAAAATAGAAATATCTATTTTGTTTTTTCGGATAAGGCAAAGAATATTTGGGTTTCGGCTGCAGGAAATGGAATTTGGAAGTACGATGGTCAAAAATTCAATCAAGCAATTAATTTCCCGAAAATGGATTTTAATTCCATGGGCGAGGATGAAGAGGGAGGCTTATGGTTAAACAGTCCGAATGTATGTTTATATATAAAAAGTGGTAAAACGGCAAGAATTACTGGATTTAATGGCTATACATCGTGTATATATCCAATTAATAAAGACAGTGTTTTGCTAGGAACTTCCTCAGGAATTTATCTGATCAAAAACAGAGTAATTGATAAGCACTTCCAAATAAAAGCATTAAGTAGTGCTTTTGTTTTGAGCATAATTAAACACGGAAATAACTTCCTTTTCGCAACTTTAGGTGATGGAATGATAAGCTGGAATTCAAAAACAAAAGAAAGCCGTCGATATACTACAAAAGATGGTTTAAACTCGAACGATGTTTATAGTCTTGCGTTAGATGATCATGACCGTTTGTGGATTGGAACAGGCAGAGGAATTAACAAATTCAAATTTAATACTTTTACAAAAGCATATGAGGTTTATAGAAATAATCAGCTAATTATAGAATGTAATCAAAATGCTATTCTAAATTATAAAAATAACATTATTGTTGGTACAATTAGCGGCTTGGTTAGGTGTAAAACCGGACCATCGGCCGAAATAAAACAAGCTCCTTTTATTAAAGTAGGAAAGGTTAACATCTATAGAAAAAATAACAAAGCTAAAGATATTGTAATCTCTTCAATTAATAAAGACTTGCATTATGAGTTAAGTTATAATCAAAACCACCTTACAATTCATTATAACGCTATCTTTCTAACTAATCCAAAAGCTGTAACCTACAAATACAGGTTAGTTGGACTTGATGCTGAATTTGGAAGTGCCGCCGAAAATACTGAAGTAGAATATTCTGCGCTAAGACCCGGAAATTATACTTTTCAAGTAATAGCCTTAGCAAATGGACAACAATCCAACGTTGCAGAACTGAATTTAACAATTGTTCCTCCTTTCTACGATACTATTATCTTTAAATCATTTGCAGTTCTTTTAATTGTTTTACTGATATGGTTAATTTTCTATCTGTTTTTCAAAGCCCGTGAAAAGAAGAAGCAGAGTCACGAAGAAATAAAGCTAAAGGAACAAGAAAAAATTAGAAAACAAACTGCAGAAGATTTTCATGATGATATTGGAAACAAGCTCACAAGAATTAATGTCTTATCCGAAATTTTAGATAAAAAGGTTAATGATCAGGAAGTTGAGCAAAAGGAAATAATTAGATTAATAAAAGAGAATGCTGGCTTATTGTATTCTGGAACGAAGGATATTTTATGGGCTCTAGACCCTAAAAGTGATAACCTATTTGAAATACTAGTTCATATTAAAAATTTCGGCATTGATTTATTTCAAAATACAGGTATTGATTTTAAAATGGAAGGTATTCTGCCCGAATATCAGAAGTTGCAATTATCAATGGAGTTTAACCGAAACTTATCGCTAATATTTAAGGAAATGTTAAATAATGCACTTAAACATGCCAATGCTACACAAGTTATAGTATTAATAGAATCTTCAGAGCAGAATATGATTAAAATTTCAACCACAGATGACGGCAAAGGTTTCGATTTTGCTTCTATTACAATGGGAAGTGGTTTAAAAAACATCAAAAACAGGTGTAAACGGATAAATTCTACCTTTAAAATCAGCTCAACTATTGGCTTAGGAACAAGAACTACAATTTTTACTAAAATTCTTCTAAAAAAATAGCGAGATTTAAAAATTATAATTTTCCCTTATTAAATTATGAATAAAAACCTGCGAATTGTATGTATTGAAGATGATGAAATCCTTAGAATGGGATACGAATCAATTCTAAGTGGAGTTGAGGAGTTTAATTTTATAAAAGCTTATGCTTCATACGATTTAGCAAGGAAATCTTTGGAAACAGACAATCCGGATGTTGTCCTTTTAGATATTCAGATGCCTGGCACATCAGGCCTGCAAGCTTTGCCTCTGATTAAAAGAGCGTTGCCTAATACCAGTGTCATTATCTTAACTGTTTTCGATTCTTCAGAATTAGTATTTGAAGCACTTACGCTTGGTGCAGGAGGTTATCTTACAAAAGATTCGAGCTCATCTAAAATTATCGATGCTATAAAAGAAGTTAGCACTGGGGGAGGTGCCATGAGCACGAATGTTGCAAGAATTGTGATGCGCTCTTTTCAAAAAAACTTAAATTCTCCTTTAACCAAACGCGAAACAGAAATTTTAGAGCGTATTGCAAACGGACAAACCAAACCTCAAATAGCAAACGATTTATTTATTGAACAAGAAACGGTAAGAAGTCATGTTAAGAATATTTACACTAAACTGGATGTAAATTCAAAATATGAAGCAATAAAGAGAGCCAAGGAAAGGCGATTTATCTGATTTACAAGAATCTATTCTTTTTTTATTTAAAAAATCCCCCTTTTTGGGTGGTAATATTTCCCCTTTTTCATTCTATTTTTACATCGAACAAATTTATTTGGTAGTTTTCTAATGCCGTAGTTTCCTATCAGACTATGTTGATGTTCTTTTGATGTAAAATACAATATATATATTCTAATAAAATATAAAAAAGGGGTTTCCTATACATTTTAGCATTCTGTATAACCTTCTTTTAGACGATTCTTACAGGGACAGACATTGTAGAAGTTTTACCTGTTAGGTTAATAATGATAGAAAAAGCAAACTGCCAGGATTGGAGTTTGCTTTTTGTTTTTTAGCTACTTAAACTTTAAAACATCAAAAGGCTTCAGAATTTCCGAAGCCTTTTGTGTTGTGTTTTTATTGCTCTAAAAAGTAATCGGGAATTCTACTTGTATTTTATCCCAGGCGGCAATTAGTGTTGCGCCTTTATCAAGAGGGGTAAAGGTTACCGAGAAATATTCTACGGGCTTTACTAAAGTTTTAACAGGAACATTTAAACGAATAACATCTTTCGATTCATCGTATGTAAAAGCACCCCATCTATCCGTTTGTTTATTTATAATGATTGTCCAGGTATCTTTATTAGGAATTGCAAATAAACAGTAAATGCCAGCTTTTATTTTTTTACCACCAATGGTTACTTTGTCATAGAAACGAATTTCGGTGCTTTCGTTTGCACCAAAACGCCAAACTTTACCATACTGCTCTAAAACCCCGAAAATATCGCGTCCTTTTTTTTGAGGGCGTGAGTAAACCACTTTTATTACAGGCTTGGTCGCATCGTCTGTTTTTACTTTTGCCGCATTAAGTGGATAATAAACGATATCTGCTGGGCTTGGATCTGCAGCTGCAAATTTTACTTCAGTATTGGTTGTTTCCTGAGCATTAACACTGAAGCATAAAAGAGCTAAAACAAGAATTAATACATTCCTCATTTGCTGTAAAAGTTTAAGTAAAATTAAAAGAATGTTAACGCAAAAAGGTATAACCAGCGAAACGCTTAGTATTTTCTGCCTTTAACGATAGCATTTAAAAATAGGCCTGCGCTTAATAAACCAAAAACGCCACCCAAAAGTGCATAAATATAGTTTTGAGTAATAATTGCTCCTGTAAATAGACCGAAAAATAAACCTAGGGCATAATAAAGCCAATTGAAGTTATTGTTGCTGTTTTTTTGTACGCTCATTTTTTTTTAAAATTTGATACAAAGTTAATATTTATTTTAAATTTTAATTTGTGATAATTACCTAATGATTTAATAAATTATCAATTTTTACCATTTCATATCCATTTTCTTTTAAATAAGCGATTAGTTTAGGCAGTAAACGATAAAATTTATCTGTTCGGCGAGGATCTGTACCAATATGTAGCAGCAAAATATATCCATTTAACCCAGTCGGTTTTGATTCATTTAAGCTAATTATTGATTGATAAATTTCAGTACTGCTTTTATAGCCTTTACCTAATTGAGGAAAAGTATAATCTGCATTTGAACGTGTGCCAGATGTGAAGTTTATCAACCTCAGATTTTGTTCCTCTGTCCACGCTGAAATCGTTTTGTTGTACCATTCGTATGGTGGTAGAAAGTAGTTTGCATCAGTTTTGCTTATGCCAAAGTTTTCCATTTCTTTATAGCTCAATTTTAGATCCCTTTCAAATTGCGCTTTTGTTACCAACAAGCTATCTCGCTTATTCCAATCACAATAAAGTAGGTGCCTATCAGAATGCGAACCTAAATAATGACCATCTTTTTTAAGTTTTTGTATTAAGGATTTAAAGTTAGAATTACGGTAGAAATTTCCGGTTAAAAAGAAAGATGCTTTAATATTTTCACTTTTTAACGATTTTGCGATTTCTTCTCCGCCATCTGCAAATTCATCACCCGTAAAAACCAAGGAGATTTTCTTTTTTGTAGAATCGCCGCGAACAGTTGCCCCTAAAACTTGGGTTTGGCCTCCTAACACAGAGGCAATTACTTTTTTGGCCTTATTTGCGCCTCCTTAGCTGCAAGTAAATAAATTAGCGATGCTGTTCCGTCCATCGTTGGTTCGTTGGTACTGTAATCACCATAATCATCATGATATACAGCTAAGTCACTTTGAAACTCAGCGTATTCATCATCGTTAGCTAAAGTAATTCCTATCAATCCTTTGTAAATATTTGTATAAACCGGGCCGTCAACCAAACCTCCATCAATAGGATAATTTTTTAAATGTGTAAAAGCAGAATGTGGGTCGGTGGGTGTGTCTTCCCATGTAGGCAAACCATAAACCATGCTTGTTCCCCAAGGGTTGCAACCAAAAATCCAATCGAAATTTGCTTGTTCCAATTCCGAAAAACGTTCATCGCCAGTTAAGTTTTTATACCAACCACATTGCATTGCAAAAGCCACTGTTAAGTTATTGCTACACCAAATAAATGGAACACCTCGATAGAAAGCATTTTCTTTAGCTCTGGTCCAAACCTGTTCAATTCCTTGTTTGTAATAACCTTCTATTTTGCGCTTGTTAGTTCCTTTTAATTGTTTAGCCAATTCGTAATGCCCTAGATTTATAAAGGGGTAATATTGATAGTGAGCTGCAGTATCTTTTAACATCCAGGGTGTGGTTTTTTCCATTTCCGCAAAGTTCAGGGCTGCGTTTATTGATTTCTGATTTAGTTTGTCTTTGGTAAAATTTCGGGCAGATTCTGCTAACTCCATATCATCAACCCAGTTATCTTCTGCGTATATATAAGGAGATTTTACAGATGCAGTTTGCGTTACACCAGGCTTAATTAGAGCAAACTGGTAAGATGTTTCGCCTTTTTGTGCTAATTGCTTTGCATAAGCCTTATCTGTTTTGCTAAACAGGAAAGCCCCCAGATTAAAAGCACTGCTGAATTTGGCGGCGGTAGAGCTTGTTCCTGTTGTTGCATTCATAAACTTCCCCCTTTGTTGAGGTTCGCCAGTTATAAAATATAGCGGACGCTCAAATCCCTTGCCGTATTGGTTATCCTCTTTTGGAATGCGCATAGAAATATGATCGCGGTCATCAGCGAGTTGATTAAACATAATATTCTTTTTGGGGTGCATTTTAATCAACCAATCTAAACCCCATTTTGCCTCATCTAAAACATCGGCTTTGCCATTTTTACCATCTAAACCATTAGCTTGCTTTTCATCGCCGAAAACCTGAGGGAAATCTCGGTATGCCATTAAAAGGTGGTAGGTGGCATTTGCCGATGTTGTTGAATATTGCAGATAATCGCTTGCATCGTGCCATCCTCCAGAAGCATCGAAGTGCGCACTATCTTTTATACCTGCTTTTTGTCCATTCAAAACAAATCCATCGTGGGTATGGCAACTGTCTTTTAAATAAGGATTGAAGCCGCTTCTTTGCTGGCGCATGTATCGAAGACAAAAATCTGCAGCGCCTTCGTAAACGTTATCATTAATGATAACTAATGGCGATAAGATTCCGTTCGCACGAATCATAAATTCTCCCTTTTGTTTAAATTCTGAAAAATTTAAGCGTGCCGTTTTATTAAAAGGGCCATATTCCCCAAAAGAACTGATATTTGTTGAGGTATATACCACTTTACCTGATAACTTTTCAATAATCTCGAATGAAGATGGCGATAAGTTTTCTTTACTGGCCCAAACCGCAACTTTTAATCCTGACGTTGGATAACCTAGTAAGTTTATCCTTATCCAGCTTTGCTGATTTTCTGTCTTGTAAGCCTTAAAAGATAGGAGAGTGATAAAAAATATTGAGCATAAAAGATATTTAATTTTCATTTTTGGGCAGTTAGATACAATAAAATTAAGCTTTTATCAAGAGAATGTAAAAGATGTGCAAAAACATTTGGAAGTTAATCAATCGTTTGATTAATTTTGTGCTACCAAAAAGAAATGAAAGTAGAAAAGATAGATAAAAGGCAAGCCATAATTGATGCCGCTGAAAAGCTGTTTTGCGAAACAGGTTATGAGGGTACATCAACTCGCCAGATTTCAAAAGAATCTGGAGCAAATATGGCCATGATTAATTATTATTTCGGTTCGAAGGAAGGCGTTTTTCTTGAAATTATGAATGCCCGTATTGCGGGATTTGGTTCTCAATTAAAAATCATTAACGAAGATAAAATTTCGGCAATTGAGAAATTGAATAGGGTGATAGATGGTTATGCGACACGAATTTTAGCTAATCCATCATTCCATAAAATGATGCACAGAGAACTGTCGTTAAGCCAGCGTCCTGAAATGTATAATAAAATTAAGGATGCCATGAGCCAAAACATGCAGTTATTAGAGAAAATTTTAACTGATGGACAGGAAGATGGAAGTTTTAGAGAGGCTGATAACAGAATGGTTATTGCAACAATAATGGGCACATTAACCAATATTGTAATCGCACCAACAAAAGTTATCCCAGATTCTGATTTTGATTTGAACAATCCGAAAGACAAAAAATTGATTAAAGATAGGGCTGTTGCTCATCTTCAAGATTTACTAACAGTTTATTTAACAACAAAAAAATGATACCCAAATCGATTAGATTAATGCTTGTGGCATCATTAGTTCCGGCGGCTTTATTTGCACAAAGCACAAAGGAATTAAATATCAACCAGGCAATTGAACTTGGCTTAGCCAATAGTAAAAACTTAAAATTATCTCAAAATAAAATAGACCAGGCTATAGCAAGGCTGGATATTGTAAAAGACAATGCTTTGCCTACGGCAAATGCAAGTTTTTTGTACAATCATGCAGAAATACCAACAAGTACATTTACATTGCCTGGAGGAGGTTCTTCTTTAGAATTGCCCAAAAGAGCCGATGCTTTTGTAGGAACAGCTGCTGTACAGGAATTAGTTTATGGAGGTGGTAAATTAAAATATGCAAAAGAATCTACTAAATTATTGGCAGATGTTGCTCGGTTAGATGCAGACAAAAGCAAAGAGGAGGTTACTTATGCGATAATTAATACTTACTATGCTTTATATAAGGTAGCACAAAGTAAAAAAGTAGTTGACCAAAATTTAGAATCAATTGCGGCTCAGATTAAGCAAGCACAACGTTTTTTTGAACAAGGCATTGTAACTAAAAATGATGTGCTACGTTTCCAGTTACAGCAAGCAAATGTTACGCTAACGCAATTAGATATCGAAAGCAACCGCAAAATAATCAACTATAATTTAGATATCCTTTTAGGTTTACCAGAGGATACTGAGGTTAAAATTACTGACCCAAATGTTGGTTTAAAATCGCCAAGTTCGTTAAACGAATATATTGGATTAGCAATGGCAAATCGCCAGGAACTAAAACAGCTTGATGTGCAAAATAAAGTTGCAGGTTTCAACATCAAAACCATTAAAGCAAATACTTTGCCTACAGTTGGTGTTGGCGCAAACCTATATTACATCAATCCAAGTGGTAATTTTATTCCACCAACGAACCAGTATTTAATGCCTGTTACTTTAGGCGCAACGGTTTCGTGGAACATCGCAAGTCTTTGGTCTAACAGAAATAAAGTGAGTGAGGCTAAAATTCAGCAGAGCGAAATTACCATTCAAAAAGATATTTTATCAGATAACGTGAAAACGGATATCAATAAAAACTTCCAGGGTTATCAGGTTGCCATGAATAAGATTCAGGTTTTGGAAACTTCAATTGCTCAGGCAACAGAAAACGATAAATTATTAGCGTCAAAATACAAAAACAATGTAGCATCTGTTACAGATAGAATCGACGCTGAAACCTTATTATATCAAGCAAAAATAAACTTAGAATTAGCTAAGGCAGATGCAGGTTTGGCTTACTACACATTATTAAAATCAACAGGAAAAATAACGCAATAAATACAACAATGACAACTGAAAATAAAAAGAAGAGTAAAGTAGTACCTATAATCTTAGGTGTTTTACTGGTAATAGGTATCGTTTTTGGTATCACAGAGTGGAATTATTTTAGCAAACACGTAGATACGGATGATGCGCAGATTGATGGAGATATCAGTCCTGTTGTTGCTCGCGTTGGGGGTTACGTAAAGGAGATTAATTTCGAAGAAAATACAAGGGTAACAGAAGGCCAGATTTTGGTTAAGCTTGATGATGCAGATTATAAAGTAAAATTAGAGCAAGCACAGTCAGGCCAGAAAGGTGCAAGTGCTGGTGTTGGTGTTGCAAACTCACAAATTGCGGCTACACAAGCCAATACAAGTACAGCTAAAGCAAATGTAGATGCTGCAAAATCAAATGTGCAGGCTGCAAATGTTAAAGTAAATTTAGCACAGAAAGATTATAACCGATACGAGAATCTGGTAAAAGATGGTTCGATAACACAACAAGCTTTCGACCAGGCAAAAGCGAATAAAGAATCGGCAGAGGCAGCACAGCAATCGGCTTTAGCAGCTTACCATGCAGCACAAGACCAATATAACGCTGCGGTTAAACAAGTGGGTACAACTCAATCGCAATTAGCAGTGAGCAGCAACGTGATTAGCCAGCGCCAAAGTGATATCGATTTTGCCCAACTACAATTATCATATACCGATATTAAAGCGCCAGCAACTGGTATAGTTTCTAAAAAGAATATTCAAAAAGGACAGTTGATTCAAGCTGGGCAAGCTTTGTTTTCTGTAGTTAATGATGGAAGTATTTATGTTACGGCTAACTTTAAAGAAACGCAGTTAGAAAAAATTAAAACAGGCTCTAAAGTAGAAATTGAAGTTGATGCTTATCCTGATGAAAAAATCCAAGGTGAAGTTTATAATTTCTCGCCAATTACGGGTGCAAAAGGTTCTTTATTGCCACCAGATAACGCTACAGGTAACTTCGTAAAAGTTGTTCAGCGTATTCCAGTTAAAATTAAAATTCATCCATCAAAGGAATTGTTAGCCAAATTACGTCCAGGTATGAGCGTTAAAGCATCAGTTTCTACTAATTAATAATATAATGGCCGAAGTAGGTTTAAAAAAGTGGATTATTACATTTACGGTAATCACAGCATCTCTTTTGGAGCTGATTGATACAACGATCGTAAACGTAGCGATTCCTCAAATACAGGGAAACCTGGGCGCAACCCTGGAGGATGTGGCTTGGTTATCTACTGGTTACGCTGTTGCGAATGTTATCATCTTGCCTATGTCGGGTTGGTTGGGTAGCCGTTTCGGGCGTAAAAATTATTTCTTAACCTCCATCATTGTCTTTACACTAGTTTCATTTTTATGCGGAAACGCAACATCTTTAAATGAGCTGATTTTATTCAGGATTATTCAGGGATTAGCAGGTGGTGGTTTAATATCCACAGCACAAGCTATTCTGATTGAAACCTGGCCTCGCGAAGACGTGGGTATTGCAACAGCCCTATTTGGTTTAGGTGCGGTTGTAGGCCCAACAGTTGGTCCAACCATTGGTGGATATATTTTAGAGATAGCAGATTGGCCTTGGATTTTCTATGTGAACATTCCCGTCGGGATACTCGCCGCATACTGTACCATAACCTTTATTCGAGAGACGCCCAAGGATGGGCAAGGGAAACCAGTCGATTGGTGGGGAATTGGTTTACTGGCTGTGGCGGTTGGAAGTTTGCAAACATTATTAGAAAAAGGCGAAAGCGAAGATTGGTTTTCTACACCATACATCATTGCTTTAGCAGTAGCATCTGTTTTTGGTTTGCTTTTATTCATCTGGCGAGAAACAGCTACAGAATATCCTATTGTTAATCTTCGGATTATGAAAAAAAGGAGTTTCTCCATCGGGATGTTTACTTCCTTTATTTTAGGATTTGGATTATATGGTTCGGTATTCGTGTTTCCGGTTTTTGCACAAAATCTCTTAGGTTTTACGCCTTTACAAACCGGAAAGCTTTTTATTGCGGGTGGTATTTGTACCATTTCAATGATGCCATTTATTGGTATAATGCTTAAAAAAGGAGTGCCAGCACAATTTATGGCTACTGGAGGTATGTTTTTATTTTTCGTTTTCTGTTGGATGTTGAGCAAATCAACACTGGCGTCGGGAACTGGAGATTTCTTCTGGCCGTTAGTAATTAGAGGATTTGGAATGGCTTTACTATTTGTTCCGCTAACTACTTTAGCTATGCAAGATTTAACAGGACCAGAAATTGGACAAGGCTCAGGTTTAAACAATATGAGTAGACAGTTAGGTGGTTCATTTGGTATCGCAGCCTTAACTACTTTAATTCACGTTCGTGCAGGTTTCCATAGAAGTAATTTGTTAACTAACATAAACGAATACAACCCTGCATTTACTCAAAAATTAAATGGCTTGATTCATACTTTTATGACAAAAGGTTCATCATTTGTGGATGCAAAATTAATGGCAATGAAAGCGATTGAAGGTACAGTAATTAAACAGACCATGCTGCTAACTTATAACGATGCTTATTGGGTTGCAGGATTAATTATGTTGTTTTCTATACCTTTGTTGTATCTGCAAAAGTTTAAGAAAAATGCAAACATTGTTACCGATGCTCATTAATATTAGCAAAGAAATGGTGTAAATAATGCCAAAAAATAAAAACAGCCGGTGTATTTTATTACATCGGCTGTTTTAACCCAAAAAATTAACAATCAATGCAATGCCCTTAAACATTGCATATGTTCTTACTTAACCACCAAGTAGCCAAATAAGATTCTAAAATTAAAATTTATTCTACAATTTTCCAAATTGTAAGCCTTAGAATTTTAATACCTTACGCATTTTTTGTAGTATTACCATATACAAAACTATTGCTTAAGCTATGCCTAAACTCCGTTTGACCACACAGCGTGAATCTATTTTTAATAACGAGGTTATCTCGAAATTTGAACTCTTTAACAGTCTTTTTTTAACACTGCCTTTTTATAAAATAAAAGATACCGGAACATTGTTGCCTTTATTCTTTAAAAGCTGCGAAGAGGGTATTGTAAACGGGCAAAAACCCGCCCAGGTAATTGAAGAGTTTTTCGGAAAATACACAAGCTATACCGATCGTAAGGATATAATCGATTTGCTTTTTCGGTTCATACAATATATTGAGCGCCAGGTTGTACTTTTCGATGCAGTTGAAGATGCATCTTTTACTAAGTTAAATACCACAGATGAGCAAAGCACACTTGCATTTATCTTAAAAAAGAATGCGGATAACAAACCAATGCTTTCAAAAATCGAGAAGTTGATTGATGAATTATCTCTACGTTTGGTTCTAACTGCTCACCCAACCCAGTTTTATCCGGGTAGTGTTTTAGCGATTATTACCGATTTAACACAGGCAATCCGCGATAACGACATTACAGCAATGAATTCGTTACTGCAACAATTAGGTAAAACGCCGTTTTTTAATAAGAAATCTCCAACTCCTGTTGATGAGGCTTTAAATTTAGCATGGTTTTTGGAAAATACATTTTACTTCGCTGCGGCAAATGTTCAGGAAGAAATCGACCAGAATCTGGATGAATATAATCTGGAAACCAAAAAGATTTTAGAACTAGGTTTCTGGCCAGGTGGCGATAGAGATGGAAATCCAAATATTCATGCAGATACTACTCTAGAGGTCTCTAAAATGTTGCGTCAAATCCTTTTCCGTTGTTATTATCGTGATTTTAGGGTAATTAAACGCCGCATAACTTTTAGAGGTGTGGAAGAAAACATCGCAATTTTACATGATGTTTTATATAAAAATGCTTTCGACCAAACGTGCGAATTGCACGATATTTCGGATGAGTTAAGAGAAAATCTAAATAAAATAAAAGAGACTTTATTAAAAGAGCACGATGGTTTGTTTGTTGATTTGGTTAACGATTTAATTCGTAAAGTTGATTTGTACGGAAACTATTTCGCATCGCTTGATATCCGTCAGGATAGTCGCGTATTGAGAAGTGTTCATGCCTATTGCCGTCAGAACAAACCGATTTCTTCGCTTTATCCCGCAGATTATGATAAACTTTCTGAGGCTGAAAAACTAAAATTAATTTCGTTTAAACAAGCAACTCCAGTTTATGTTACCGAGGGCGATGATTTAATTAAAGATACTATTGAGGTTATCAATGAAATTAGAGGTATTCAAAAGCGTAATGGCGAAAAAGCTTGCCACCGTTTCATTATCAGTAATTGCCAACAAGCCAGCGATATTCTTCAATTAATCGAACTTTTCCTTTGGAATGGCTGGAGTAAAGATAATTTAAAGGTTGATTTCGTGCCGCTTTTCGAAACGGTAAACGATTTAAAAGGTGCTGCGGATATTATGGAAACGTTGTACAGCAATCCTTTTTACAAAGCGCATTTGGCTAGCCGTGGCAATAAACAAGATATTATGCTTGGCTACTCAGATAGCACCAAAGACGGGGGTTATTTAATGGCCAATTGGTCAATTTTTAATGGAAAAACTACGCTTTCTGAAGTTTCTAAAAAACATAATATTCAATTAGCGTTTTTCGATGGTCGCGGCGGACCGCCATCTCGTGGCGGAGGTAAAACACATCGTTTCTACGCATCAATGGGTAAAGAAATTGCCAACAAAAACATACAATTAACTGTTCAGGGACAAACCATTAGTTCTCAATATGGTTCGGTAGAAAGCGCCGAATTTAATATCGAGCAATTAATTAATGCAGGTATTTCATCAGGTTTAAAAGAAAAACATAATGTGCTTTTAGACCCTGAAAATAAAACCTTGTTGGATGCAATGGCGGAAGATGGTTATAAAGCTTTCGTCGATTTACGAGAGCATCCATTATTTGTAAGTTATTTAGAGAAACTTTCTCCGCTGAAATTATTATCACAGGCAAATATCAGTAGTCGCCCGGTAAAAAGAAATGGCGGAGGTAAAATGAAACTCGAAGATTTACGAGCCATTAGTTTCGTAACCGCTTGGAGTATGCTTAAACAAAATGTTCCGGGTTTCTATGGCATGGGAACGGCAATGAAAAATCAAGAAAAGGCTGGGAATTGGGATAAAGTGGTTAAGGTTTATGAAGATTCTGATTATTTAAAAACCATCGTAGATAATTGTATGATGAGTATGAGCAAATCAGACTTTGTAATTACAGCTCATTTAGCTAACGATAAAGAATTTGGTGCTTTCTGGACTCAACTACGCGACGAATTCGAGTTAACAAAACAGATGCTCTTAAGACTATCAGGACAAGCAACTTTAATGGCGAACTATCCTGTAGATAAAAAATCAATCGCAACCCGTGAGAAAATCATTTTGCCTTTGGTGTTAATTCAGCATTTCGCTTTAGAAAAACTACAGCACGACCAAAACGAAAAAGACCAAACAGCTTTAGAGAAACTGGCAGTAAGAACAGTTTTTGGTATTGTAAATGCGGGTAGGAATTTGGCTTAATTTTAATCACAAACCTCATAGGTTTTTAAAACCTATGAGGTTCAAATTATAATTTAGGCCTAAAAAAGGTTATCATTTTAATGCCGTGAGCAATCCTATAGTAATCGCCTAAAAAATAACGCCTTAAGATTGCTTCGTACCAATGACGAAAATACACAAAAAAATCCCTTGCAGAAATATCTACAAGGGATTATGATTTTAATAAAGCCAGATTAAAGCTTCAAACAATTATCTATCAATCGAGCCCATTACTTTTTGGCCGAAAGCGTTAAGCGCATCCTTTTCAGCAGCGCCATCGCTTACCATTTGATGCACCTCAAGCGCACCACAAATATTGGTAATCATTTCGCCCGCAACATCAACTTCATGTTCGCTAACGCCTCTAAACTCGCAGAAAGCCTCTAAAACTTCTAAGGTTGTTTCTAACTGAGCAGGTGTCGTGTTTTGAAATAATTGTCTTATAACCGGAATCTTCATTACTTTATTTTGTTAAATAGTTCAATTAAACCTTCAGCTTTATTGGTTTGCACTTGGTCTACCAAAGCACCACCTTCAAAAGCCGCAAAAGTTGGTAAATTATCAACGTTTGCAAATTTGCGTGAGTTCGGAAGTTTCTCGGCATCAACAATTAAGAAGGCTACATCTTCATTTTCAGCAGCTAATTTTTTAAACTTTGGTTTCATGATTCTGCAGTTTCCGCACCAAGATGCTGCATACTGAACCATAACTTTAGAGTTATCGGCTAAATATTGTTGAAGATTATCTTCTGTTAATTCTAAAAACATAACGTTTTATTTAATTAGTTAGCGGCTAAATATTCAGCAACGCCAGTTCTGTTTGCATTCATAGCTTCTTTTCCTTCTTCCCAGTTTGCTGGACAAACTTCACCATGTTTTTGAACGTGAGCATAAGCATCAATTAAGCGCAAATATTCTTTAACGTTTCTACCTAGTGGCATATCGTTAACGCTTTCGTGGAAAACTTTACCAGTTTCGTCGATTAAATATGTTGCTCTGAAAGAAACATTTGAACCTGAAAAAGATTCATTTCCTTCTTCATCATAGTTAACTTCTTGGTCTAAAATATCTAAAATACCAGACAATTGTCTATGTGTATCTGCTAAAATCGGATAAGTAACACCCTCAATACCACCATTATCTTTTGGTGTATTTAACCACGCGAAGTGAACTTCGTTTGTATCGCAAGATGCACCAATAACGATTGTATTTCTTTTTTCAAATTCAGGTAAAGCCGCTTGGAAAGCATGTAACTCTGTTGGGCAAACAAAAGTAAAATCTTTTGGATACCAGAATAATAACACTTTTTTGTTTTTGCTTACAGCTTCTTCAAATACGTTGATTTTCAAGTCATCACCCATGTCTGACATTGCATCAATACTAACACTCGGGAATTTTTTACCTACTATTGCCATAATTTTTTATCTTTAATTTTGTACTGCAAAGGTAAGGCGAAAACCTGTGTAAACCAACCAAGATTTATTAATAGTTCATTGTATTTATTGATAGCGATATAGTCAAAAACTATATATGTGTATTTATGTATAATTTTTAGCTATTTATTTTTTTGAAAGGGGTGGAAGTAGTTTCTGGTAAGGTGCCTATTTGGCTAAAGCTAAGAATAATGACTTTTATTCCGTTGGTTGAAACCAACGGCAAAGATTGCAAAACCTTACAACGCGATGAGCTTTTAGTCTAAACGCTGTTCATTTCATTACCGTCGTGCTTCAGCCGACGGAAACAAAAATCCCTCTCAATTTTCATCAAGAGGGATTCAAAAAAAATTATTTCTTCAATGTATTTTCATACAATTTAAATATTCTTTTATACTCATCAGTCCAGCTGCTTGGTTCAATAAAGCCATGGTCTTCCACTGGATAAACAGCAAGCTCCCAATTATTTTTACCAAGCTCAATAAAGCGTTGAGAGATGCGAACAATATCCTGGAAATGAACATTTACATCAACCATCCCGTGTGCCATTAACAAGTTTCCTTTCAACTTATCGGCAAAGTAAATTGGCGAACTTCTTTTGTAAGCGATCGGGTCGTTAAAAGGCTCGTTTAAAATATTCGAGGTATATCCATGGTTGTAATGTGCCCAGTCGGTAACCGAACGCAAAGCAGCTCCACTAGCAAAAACATCTGACTCGTTAAACATGGCCATCAGGGTAATAAAACCGCCATAAGAACCACCGTACAAACCAACGTGCTTAGGATTTACACCGTATTTTTCCACTAAAAATTTCACGCCATCAACCTGGTCTGTTAAATCTTTTCCACCCATATGGCGGTAAATTCCTGTTCTGTGGTCGCGGCCGTAACCAGAACTTCCTGTATAATCAATATCTATAACAGTGTAACCATTATCTGCCAGTAAATTGTTAAACATAAACTCACGGAAGTAAGTGCTCCAGCCAAAGTGCACATTTTGCAAGTAACCAGCTCCATGAACAAAAACTACAGCAGGGTGATTTGCATTAGGATTTTCTGATTTATAAACTCTTGCATAAACATCAGCGCCATAACGATTTTTGAAGGTCACCATATCTGGTTCACGCCATTTGTAAGAATTAAATTCAGCAGACGTAGATTCAGTAACCTTTAGAGCTTTAGCACCAACTTTGTTTTGTTGGATATATAATTCGCCAGGTTTATTCATAAAAGAATAATTGATGGCAATGTACTTTTCATCGGGAGAAAGGGTTATATCGTTTAAACCTTTCATTGTTGTAATTTGTGAAAGTTCGCCACCATTCACATTAATTTTAAAGAAATTAGTAATGCCTGGATGTTCTTTGTTTGCCTTAATATAGAAAGTGCTTTTATCTTTTGAAAGTTGAGCCGATTGAACCTCCCATTTTCCAGAAGTCAATTGTTTTTTATCGCCAGTTGAAATATTCGCTACATATAAGTGCGAATATCCAGTTGCCTCACTTTGGTAATAAAAGCGATTATTATCTATCCAACCTGCACTTCCCTGAAAAAAACCACTAATCCCGGGGCCGCCAATCCAAGCCTCATCTTGTTGGCGGTCTACCAAGCTAAATTTACCAGTTGATGCATCCAATTTTAAAATCCAGCGGTCTTTATTATCCAAAGAAGTTGCAATAACAATCCCCGTGGTTCCATTTTCATTCCATGTTGGCCCGAAGAAATTAACAGGTCTATCAGTGTTTTTCTTTTTTAAAGTATCAAGCTCTTTTGGATATTCTTTGTAAAAATCCGGGATATCTTTTATACCTGGAATTGTTGCCGTTTGAATCATATAAACAGAATCTTTCTGTGTATCGAAGACAAAACCATGAGAAATATTTTCATTTTCTCCAACCTTTGTTCTTCCCGGAATATCTTCAGTATAGCCAGAAGAGGTTACATAATTTGGAACAACAGTGTTGTGGTTGTTTTGTGCGGGTGTGGTTAGTTTATACGTAACGTAATGGCCATCGGGACTAATTACAACACCATTCAAAAATTTATCATCCGTATATAATGGTTTAAGCGATTTTGTATCGGCAGACGGAGCACCAAAACGACCTCTTCCGCCACGATTGCCACCAAAACGTGCTTCTGCATTTCTTTTTTTATTGATGTCGAACAATTCTGTTTGTTGTGCTTTCAGCCAGCTATCTTGTTCAGTTCCTGATTTTGCAGGCGTTCTCCCCGCTGCTTTTCCCTTTACAAAATTGGTTATTTGTTTAGTTTCAGCTGTTTTTAAATCTAATTGAAAAATATTATCGCCCAATTGGTAAGCTATGTTTCCATTCGTTAAGAAAACAGGGGTGCTTTCTCGTTCCATAGTATTAGTTAAACGAACTTCTTTCTTCGTTTTAAAATTCTGAAGATAGATGTCACCACTTTTCTCTACCAAGCCAAGCGAATTATCTTTATTGTAAACGTAGTTTAAACTCAATAATTTTTCATCTTCTTTATCTATAGCTTTAATTGGCTTTGTAGATGATGGCGAGATTTTAAAAAGCTCTTCTTTAGCTTTTTTTTCAGGATTCCAATTAAAGTATAAGGTTTTGCTATCTGCAGTCCAGCGAAAATTTGTTGGTGAAATCCCAATCCATTTTGGGTCTCGCATAATTTTTTCTACCGTTAATGGAGCAATTTGCTGCGCAAATGTATATTCGCCCGTGCAAAGCAAAAGGAAAAATAAATATTTCTTCATGAATTTTTGTTTGGATGCTGCAATTTAGAGAATACTGTAACTAAATCATTAAGGAAATGGAAATGTTACAGCGGTTAATTCGTTAATATTGTCCAGGAAATACTGAAATCACCGAATATAGAATCTGTATGCACCTATGGTTAATTCTTATCGAATAACTCTTCCGGTTCTATCCACATTCACATCGTCAAAGGGTTTTAAATATTCATTGATGATAACTGAAAATTCTCTACGTGTTAGTGCCTTTTTCAAATCGTATTTTGAAGAAAACTTATAGTTCTTATTCCATTTCTTTTGAATTTCTGTTTTGGTTGCTTCAACCGCTTTGTTACCAACATAACAAATCATAGAAATGGTGTTTTCTAAATTAATAGGTATATTTTTATGATCGTCAAACCAGATTTGAGCTTTGTAATAATAATCTTTTATTGGTTGCTTAATTTCATCGTAACTTACTTCTTTTTCAGGATTGAAGAAAACTTTGCCGTTTTTAATATCTGCCTTTAAAATTCCAGTAATGCCAATCTTGTGTATCGCCAGCCAATTCGAATCAGTAATTTTAACATCCTCAAAAGGCATTAAAGAAAGCTTATAACTTAATAATTCGCCTTGGATTCTTTTTAGGCTAGATAAGCTTGTTTTAGTTTTATAAAATGCTGCATAAGCTGCAGTTGCACCAGCTGCCTGACCGATTTCTAAATTATCAGAATTGATGTATAAAATATTTTCCTGATTTGGGATGAGTAGATTATACAAAGAGAGAAAATCAGAAGAACCATTTATCCCGCTAATTGTTGTGCGGTATAAGTTTTCGGCATAATTTAAAGGGCTCGTTTCGGCTATTTTTAAACTTTGGACTTTAAGCGCCGAGAAAATTTTTTCTGGATTATCAGTAACAATTAAAACTTTTGCCTTGATACTTTCATCCTTTGTGAGTTTTGCCTCCCAACCATTTCCCGAGCGTTTAATTTCATAATAAGGAGCATTATTTATTACATCCAATAGTTTCGAGCTGTCAGACCAGTTTTTAATAACTGCATTTAAAACCTGATTATTCATTTCTGGCAGCGGAATACTATCCGCTAGTTTTAATGATTTTCTAGCTCTTTTTTCGAAGGCTTTAGTTACACCGGTTTGAGGGAAGTTTTTAATTTTACTGAGTTTGAAGCCATCGCTTTGCGTTAAAACCACAGCGTTTACACCTGATTCTGTGGCCTGAACTCCAGCAGCAAATGCAGCATCTGAATTGCCCAAAATCAATACATCTGTTTTAATGGTTTGCGCATAAATAAACGTTGGAATTAAGAATGCAAAAACAAAAAACAATTTCTTCATTTGTGTAATTTAAATTAATTGCAATATGCTTTAAATGAATGAATTTTTAATGAAATGAATTCATTTTAACTAAATTTATACATCAATTTACCACATAAGACATTTAGGATTTCATGTAAGCTCACAAACTTATATTTCTCACATTCCTTAAATGCTGAACGTTAATAGTTATGGAACAAGAAATAAAATCGGTTTTCGAATTACAGCAACAACATAAATTCGATTTGCGTAAAACGGATGTAAAAGCTAGAATGTCTAAACTGAAAATGCTTAAGTCCGCCTTGGAAGATTCGGAGGAAGAGATATATGCTGCGCTAGAAAAGGATTTACGCAAAAGTCGGTTTGAAACCGCTGTAACCGAGCTGTTTTTCACTTATGCCGAAATAGACCATGCAATTAAAAAACTTGCTACTTGGATGAGGCCAAAGTCAGTAAGCAAAACGATGAGTAATATTTTTGCGGATAACAAAATCTACTACGAACCGAAAGGAGTTTGTCTGATTATCGCACCATGGAACTATCCGTTCCAACTGATGATGAGCCCGCTGATTTCGGCAATTGCTGCTGGAAATTGTGTGGTGTTAAAACCATCCGAACTGAGTAATGCAACGGCAGGAGTTATCAATAAAATCATCTCGCAAACCTTCGATAAAAAGGAAATTGCCTGCTTTGAGGGTGGTGTAGACGTTTCAACCGAACTACTAAAACTCCCTTTCGACCATATATTTTTTACGGGAAGTACGGCTATTGGAAAAGTAGTAATGGCTGCGGCAGCAAAAAATCTAACTTCAGTTACCTTAGAATTAGGAGGGAAATCGCCAGCTATAATTGATAATTCAGCAGATTTAAAAAAGGCAGCTGAGAAAATTGCATGGGGCAAATTGGTTAATGCAGGTCAAACTTGTATCGCACCAGATTACGTACTAATTGATGAAAAATTAGAAATCGAATTTGTTGAATATTTTAAAACATCGACAGAAAAAATGTTCTTTAATGCGAGCGAAATCAACAAAGATGTTTTTGGAAAAATTATCAATCAAAAACAATTTCAACGATTAAATGATTTGATTATTAAATCAGTAAAAGATGGCGCAGAGATAGAATGGGGTGGGGAAACTGATGAAAAAGATCTAACCCTAAAGCCAACCATTTTAACCTCCGTAACTGCTGAAAACCCAATTATGCAGGAAGAAATTTTCGGTCCGATTTTACCAATTTTGACCTACAAAACATTGCAGCAAGCAATCGATTTTGTAAACTCAAAAGATAAGCCTTTAGCGCTTTATATTTTCTCTAATGATTCTAAAAACAAAGATAAAATCTTAAATGAAACAAGCTCTGGCGGAACTTGTGTAAACGATGTGCTGGTGCATATCAGCAACCCAAACTTACCTTTTGGCGGGGTGAATAGTAGTGGAGTAGGAAGTTGCCACGGCATTTTTGGATTTAAAAACTTCTCGCATGAAAGAGCGGTTATGTTTCAATCTAAACTTGGCATAACAAGTATGATTTATCCTCCTTATAATGATAAAATGGGTTTATTGAAGTGGCTGAAGAAACTAATGTAAAGCTTGATTTAAGGGTTTTTTGAATAAAATGAGATTCGGACGAGTAATATTACTTGTTCCTCTGTTTTTTCAGGGCAAAATCTAACATTAAAAAGCTATTTTGGTTTCATGGATTTAGAACAACTTAAATACCCAATCGGGCAGTTTGCAATGCCAGAAGTTTTTGATGAGCGCCAAGAAAAAATCTGGATTTCAGAAATTGAGTCTTTACCAAATCAAATTAAGAAAGCAACTGAACATTTAAGCGAGCAGGAGCTTAATCAAACCTATCGTCCCGATGGCTGGACCTTAAGGCAAGTTGTTCATCATATCCCGGATAGTCACATGAATGCTTATATTCGTTTTAAGCAAGCCATAACTGAAGAAATCCCAGTAATCAGACCTTATCATGAGGAACGTTGGGCAGAAACAGAAGAAGCAAAAAATGGCGATATTCAAATGTCTATTGATTTGCTTGTTGCATTGCACCAACGTTGGGTCGCATTTCTTAAAACCTTAACAATCGAAGATTATCAAAGAAAATACATCCATCCGGCACAAGGAAAAGAACTCACTTTAGCAAATATGTTGGGCATGTATGCCTGGCACGGAAAACATCATTTGACTCATATTACTAACACTTGCGGCAAAGGCTAAAATATATTCTTACATTCCTCTCTTGGTAAAAATAATCGACCATGAAAGGAATGTAAGGTCGTTAATTAATTCTATATTAAAATTAACATCGCTACGCTCATAGCAATCATTATTGCATCTTCAACAATGGTAACAGTGCTCATCGGCAGATTGAAAACCGCTCCTAAACAAGCGCACTGAATCTTCTTCTTGTTGAAAACGCTTTCTAGAACGCCCAGAATACTAATGGTCATTACAACTAAGGTTATCCAGTTTACAATAACGGGAGATAGGTTAATGGCAAAACTTAAGCCTAATCCAAGTTCGATAAAAGCATAAATGTAACCCCATGCACTAAATTTTTTGGCCACGATATCGTACATCGCATAGCTTTCAGCAAAACCTTTTAAGCTCAGCATTTTGAAGAAAGAAAAAGTGAGGAAAAATCCAGCCATGAAAATGCGCATGAAAACCATGAAATCTATAGTGTTATTTTGCCATGAAACAACCAGTGAAATTGCTGTTACATAACCAAAAATTATCAAGATTGGTTTATAGGTTTCAGCCCATGATTTTGTTTCCTCTAGCATTTCGCTCTGAGCAGTCGTAGTGATTTGATATTTGCTGTCTTTGCCGCCCAACGCATGTTGCAGCGCATCCAAGCCAATGTGCTTATCCATACTAATTGTAGCCGAATTTGAATCTTTTGAAACTTCGACAGCAGTTACATCAGGTAAAACTAAAAGGTTACTTTTTACTTTATTTTCGCAACCACTGCAAGTCATACCGGTAAGTTGATATGTATGTGTCATATTAAATAATTTATATACAAATTTACCTCATCAACAAAGGAATCGCGTTACAGAATAATCATAAAATGTTATAGAATTTTAATCGACAGCTTGTTGAGAATCGCTGCAAAAAGCATGAACAGCTACCCCACTAAAACCGAAGTCATGGTTAGCGAACCGCCCACAACTTTATCGTTAAAGAAAGTAATTTCTTCCTTATCATTTTTCAAGCCCAGAGTATAAATCAAAGGTAAATAATGTTCGGGTGTTGGGATGGCCAGCATCGCATCAGAACCTAAACTTCTGTAGTCGATTAATGGTTTATGGTCGCCATTTGCGATAAGATTTTTAAATCTATCGTTCATTTCATTAGCCCAATCGTAACCACCTCCATTAATCATTTCCCAACTCAACATTCTTAGGTTATGAACCATATTCCCGCTACCAATAACTAAAACACCTTTTTTACGTAAACTATAAATCTCTTTCGCAATTTCGTAATGTTGTTCTGGCGTTTTTGTATAATCAATACTCAACTGCAAAACAGGAATATTTGCATCAGGATACATGTGCCTAACAACTGTCCAGGTTCCGTGGTCTAAACCCCAATCGTGGTCTAAACCAACGTTAGTAGAATGAATTAATGATGGAATTTCCGCGGCTAATTTGGCATCGCCAGGTGCCGGGTATTGAACATCAAAAAGTTTCTGCGGAAAACCACCAAAATCGTGAATGGTGGATGGGAAATCCATTGACGTAACATAAGTTCCGTGCGTGTACCAATGTGCTGAAACAACCAAAACAGCTTTAGGAACTGGAATATGATTTGCCAGATCTGCCCAACTTTGGCTAAACTCATTATGCTCAATACCGTTCATTGGCGAGCCATGACCAATAAAAAGAGTAGGCATTAAATCGGTTTGAGCTAAGCCTTGAGTAAAGTTTCTGAATTGAGATAATGTTGACATTTTGATTAGATGATGTCATTCTGAGCTTGTCGAGGAATGCTTTTATCTTTCGACAAGCTCAACGTGACAGTTGTTTTATTTTGCTTGAACAAATTCCAAGTTCAATTTAATCGTAACATCTTTAGCAACACCAGCGCCAGTCGGGTCGTATTTAATGTTATAATCTAAGCGGTTAATTGTTGTGGTTGCACCAAAGCCAGCTTTTGTATTTCCTTGTTGGTCTTTTGCGGTTCCACCGTAAACAACTGAGAATTTTACATCCTTAGTCACATCGCGAATGGTTAACTTTCCGCTTAGCTCATAATCGCTTCCACTTAATTTTTTTAATGAGGTGCTTTCAAATTTCATTGTTGGAAATTTCTCTGCATTAAAGAAATCATCAGTTTTTAAGTGACCATCTCTCATGTCAACACCTGTTGTAATGCTATTTACATCAACTGTGAAATTGATTTTTGCATCTGTTAAATCTGGTTTAGCAGCGGTAACTGTACCGTCGAATTTTTTAAACGAACCATCAACGAAAGAAATTCCCATATGCTTAACTGAGAAGTTAACAAATGAATGCATTGGGTCGATTTTCCAAGTGGTTTGTGCGAAAGAAGCTACGCTGATTGACGCAGCTATCAGCAATAAGAATAATTTTTTCATAATGTTAAATTTGTTTTTAGTTGTGATGAAGCTTGCATAAGTTTCTAGAAACTTTTAATCTATAACTTCCGCAGGTTTCATAAAATTTTTACCAAAAATACGCTGATAATTAAGGTTTTAGTATTGATGTATGATAAGAAAAGGTTTGGTCGAATTCCATTTTCCATTTAACTTTTCTATTATCTAAATTTCATCCAGCGTTTTTCTTCTATCAGCAGTTTCGGTTTTGTATGCTGATGGGGTTAACCCTGTAACCTTTTTAAACTGAGTAGAAAGATGTGCAACGCTACTATAATTGAGTTGATAGGCAATTTCGCTAAGCGTTAATTCTCCATAAGTAAGCATTTCTTTTGCTTTTTCTATTTTTTGGGCAATGAAATATTTCTCAATAGTTTGATTTTCAACTTCAGAAAAGATAGCGCTGAGATGATGATATTCGGTATGGAGTTGCTCGCTTAAATAAGCAGACAGGTTAATTTTTAATGGTTCTTTCGAGTAATGAACCAAATTAATAATCGAGGTTTTCAGTTGCTCTGCAATTTGAGTTTTTTTATCTTCCAGTAATTCAAAACCAAAATGATTTAGCTTTTGCGAAATTCTGGATTTATCATCAGCAGAAATATTTTCCACTAAAGAAACTTCTCCTAATTCAACCGAAATAGGGTTAAAGCCAAGCTTTTCGAGCTCGGCTTTAACCACCATTTTGCAGCGGTTGCATACCATATTTTTGATATGCAGATTCATTATTTCGATTTTATCGTTTCAGAAACATCGCCGCAATCAAACATCATACTTCCATAATATGGATTTTCGATGTTCTCTTTTTCGTTTAACCAACTTGCTTTTGCCATTGGACAATGCTGAACGTAAACGGGTGCATTATTAAATTTGATGTTTTTTACTGTTTTAATCATTGCATAAGAAATGCCCTCGAAAGATTTTCTTTGTGCTTTGATATCTTTTCCGGCAGCTAATTCTGTGGCTTTTACTTTAATGATTTTAGCTTGTTCCATCCAAAGCATGTGTTGCGTAGCAGGCAAATCTTTATGTGGAATCGCATCAACCTTAGCTGATAAAACTTTTACTTTTTCTGCTGCCACATCTTTTTTATCAGTAGCTAAAGCATTTTTCACATCATAATAAGCCGTTAAAACTTGATTAAAAGCTGCATCGGTTTTGCTTTGTGCAAAAGTTAATTTTGTAGTTGCGATGGCAATTATAGCCACCATTATCATGATTTTTTTCATCAGTTATATTATTTTAAAACATTAAAAAAGTTAAATTCTGCCCTTAAAAGGTACATGTTTTTAGTGTAGCGGTTTGTCATATTTCCAGTTGCCTGAAAACGATAACCCAAGTCAATTCGGGTAGTGCTATTTAAAATTACCTGAATTGCAGGCGCCAAATCTAAATAAGATTGCCCCGAACTGGGGTCGGTTTTACCTAGCATTTCGAAATAGACATTGAAATTTGGTTCCTTATAATTTTTGTAAACGAAAGGCAAAACCAAATAACCCGAAGATAAACTATAAGAAAGCATATTGTTTGATCTAGGCAACCCAATAATTTGCTTCTCGTTATCTTTAAACGAATGTGCATAACCTAAAGTTGCCGATAAAGCTAGTTTATGCAAAAGTTGCGTAAAAATTAAACCGCCTTGTACGCCACTGTTATCGCCTTCTAAATTTATATCTCTGGTGTAAGTTGGTCGTTTACTCGTGCTAATTCTTCCAAAGGCTGCGGCTCTAAAATGACTTTGTGCTTCATCAATAGAAAGAAAACGATACTTTGTGTACAAACTTCCACCCTCTAATCGGTATTTCCCATCCATATCCGAAAGAAAAGCCTGCGCATGAGCCATTAGGTTTTTATTGAAACCAAACATCACTTCGGGAATAGTTCTGCTTACAAAACTAGGGTTGTTAAACATGCCTTCGTTAGTGATGCGTACACCGATTGATTTAGTTGGCATATTACTCGCTGGCTCCGTAAAAACATATAATTCCTGACTAAAAACATGATTAAAAGCGCTTGCCAAAACCAGCGCCGTAATAAATAATCTTTTCATTTTTTAAGAAAGAACTAAGTGATAAACACGGGTTTTCTTTCCGTTTATAACAGTTGTTCCGTTCGCATAAGCGTCTGAATTAACAGAAGTTGCCTGCTTTTTAAATGCAGTGCCAGAGATGAAATTTTTATCAATAACCGATGCTTTTACTGTACCATTTAGTGTTTTATTCTTTGCATTTACAAAACGATATACATTGCCTTCAACAATGGCCTGGCCTTTATCATCAACTTTAACCTGATTGAAGGTGAAATCGGCAGTTAGCCCGCCAACAGAAAAACCAGCATCCTGAACTTTCTTGCGCACCATATCTAAATTGATATCTGCACCTTTTTTGAATGTTAAAACGAAGATATTTTTGTTTAAATCTGGCTTTACCGAATTGATAAAACCTAATGTTTCTAGCGATTTTTGTGTTGCATTTGAACACATTGAACAAGTTAGACCTGTTACCTGTAAATCTGCGGTTGATATTTGTTGAGCCGAAACGTTTACAGCAAAAAGGAGCATAATAATGCTGAATAATTTTATTGTTTTCATGATTTTTTGAATTAGAACTTAAGAAAATGTCATATTAAGCCTGTATAAATGCACCACGCATTAACAGGGATATGTTATATCCTAATTCCTAAAAATACAATTGAAAACATGCAGGGCAACACGCGAGTAAAGCGGCGGAGCCTTATTTGTAATTTTGCTAAAAAAAGCTGGGGTAATGTTCGAAAGAAATTCTAAAACTGGTGGATGTAAAAAAAGCTGGATAGAAAACAACTTCGGCATTTGTATTTGTGCCTCACCTTGGTGACTATCTTTTACTTTAACCGTTACCTGCTTATTTTGGCAGCAGCCGTCATCTTTAATTTTTTCTGCAGGAATATCTTTACAGAACTTGCAAGAAACTTCATTGCTAAAAAGCTTTACGTTTTCGAGTTTACCACCACAGAAATGCAAACTTAAAGCCAAACCCATAACACTAACCGCGTAAAATACGGCCAAAGTAAGTGCTATTTTCTGTCTGAGTTTCATTATTACAAAGGTAAGGGAAAAAACAGCTAAATTGCATAACTAATATTTATTGAATTTCATTTTTTAGCTTAATTTAGCCGCAAACACTATTCAAATGAAGAAATTACTTTTATTTATATGCACTTTTTCGGTGCTTTCTGCCTTTGCTGTAAAGCCTAAAAACCAATACATCCGCATTAAAACAGAATTTGGAGAATGTATTGTAAAACTTTATAATGAAACACCTTTGCATCGTGACAATTTTCTGAAATTGACCAAGGAAAAATATTACAACGGCACTTTGTTTCACCGAGTGATTAAAGATTTTATGATTCAAGGCGGCGACCCAGATTCGAGAAGCGCGAAGCCAGATTCTTTGCTTGGTGAGGGTGGACCAAAATATACCATTCCGGCAGAATTTAGAGATAGCTTATTTCACAAAAAAGGGGTTTTGGCTGCGGCAAGAGATAATAACCCAGAGAAAGCATCCAGCGGAAGTCAGTTTTATTTAGTACAGGGCAAAGTTTTTACTGATGAACAATTAAACAGCGTTGAAGAAAAACGATTGAAATTTAAAATTCCAGAATGGCAAAGACAGGTTTATAAAACCATAGGCGGTGCGCCACATTTAGATAGAAATTATACTGTTTATGGCGAAATTGTTTTCGGCTTGGATATGGTAGATAAAATCGCGGCTTTATCAACGGATAAGAATAACCGCCCAAAACAAGACGTTAAAATGGATATTGCGATTTTGAAAAGAAGAGAGGCAAAGAAGTTAGAGAAACAGCTTGCGAATGGTTCGTTAAAAGATGAAATGATAATGAAATCTTAATGAAAATCATCTCATACAATGTTAACGGCATTCGTGCGGCAAGCACCAAAAACTTTTTTGGCTGGTTGCAAGCCACCAATGCAGATATGATTTGCTTACAGGAAGTGAAAGCTTTGCCCATACAAATTCCTGAAATTATTGCTTTAGTTGAGCAGTTAGGCTACCATCATTATTGGTTTCCGGCAGAAAAGAAAGGTTATAGTGGCGTGGCTATTTTAACCAAGATAAAACCCAATCATGTAGAATATGGCTGTGGCGAAGAGTGGATTGATAAAGAGGGAAGAATTTTAAGAGCCGATTTCGATGATTTCTCTTTAATGAGTTTATACATGCCATCAGGCTCTAGCGGAGATGAGCGCCAAGCAAAAAAGTACGATTTTATGAAATTCTTTGATGTTTATATCGGAGAACTGAGAAAGGAAATCCCGAATTTAATTGTTAGTGGAGATTATAATATTTGCCATACTGCTATTGATATTCATAACCCAAAATCAAATGCAAATTCATCGGGTTTTTTGCCAGAAGAGCGTGAATGGATGCAGCTATTTTTAGATAATGGTTTTATCGATACTTTCCGGCACTTTAATAAAGACCCACATCATTATACCTGGTGGAGTTATAGAGCCGGTTCTCGCGGCAAAAATTTAGGTTGGCGAATCGATTACCATTTAGCCACCCGAGCAATGGAAAGTCGTTTAAAAAATGTAAGAATTTTACCAGACGCAATACACTCAGACCATTGTCCGGTGCTTTTAGAGCTGAGCTAAAAATTTAATAACTTGCCTTGCTACCTAATACCAAAGAACTAACCAAATGCTAATCACAAATATAAAAGGCCTTGTTGGCTTGCATCCTAAAGATAAATTGGTTCTCCGCGGCGGCGAAATGAAAAATTTACCTGTTTTGGAAAATGCATGGCTATTGCTTGAAGACGATTTGATTAAAGATTTCGGAAAAATGAGTGAAATCCCATCTCACATCGCAAATCTGAATACTCAAATCTCCGGTACTGGTAAATACGTTTTCCCATCCTGGTGTGATAGCCATACACACATAGTGTTTGCCGCTTCGCGTGAGGAAGAATTTGCAATGAAAATTCAAGGAAAAACCTATGAAGAAATTGCAGCTGCGGGCGGAGGCATTTTAAACTCTGCAGGTAAAATGCAAAGAGCCACGGAAGAGGAACTTTATGAAAGCGCATCAATTCGCTTAAAACAAATGATTTTAAAAGGAACGGGAGCTGTTGAAATAAAAAGTGGTTATGGCTTAACCTTAGAAAGTGAAATTAAAATGCTGAGGGTTATTAAACGGTTAAAAGCCGATTTCCCAATTTCGATAAAGGCAACTTTTTTGGCTGCTCATGCTTTTCCAACCGAATATAAAAGTAATCAAAAAGGATATATCGATTTAATTATTAATGAAATGCTGCCAAAAATTGCGGCAGAAAACTTAGCAGATTACATCGATGTATTTTGTGAAAAGGGATTTTTCTCTGTTGAGCAAACTGATGAAGTTTTAAAAGCAGGCGCTAAATTTGGTTTGAAGCCAAAAATTCATGCAAATCAACTTTCTGTTTCTGGTGCGGTAGAGGTTGGTATAAAAAATAACGCCATTTCGGTCGATCATCTCGAAGAAACAAATCAGGAAACGATTCTAGCGCTAAAAAACAGCCAAACCATCGCAACTTTATTGCCATCTTGCTCGTTCTACTTAGGGATATCTTTCGCAGATGCTAAAAGCATCATAGCAGCAAATGTTGCCGTGGCTTTGGCTACAGATTATAATCCAGGTTCAACGCCTTCTGGAAACATGAATTTTGTAGTTTCATTAGGCTGTATTAAACTGAAAATGTTGCCAGAACAAGCAATAAATGCTGCAACTTTAAACGGTGCTGCCGCTATGGAAATTAGCAAAGAGTTAGGAAGTATTGCTGTTGGCAAGAAAGCTAATTTATTTATCACGAAACCAATGCCTTCAATTGCCTATTTGCCCTACAGCTTTGGCGAAACACAAATAGAGACGGTTATTTTAAACGGGAAAATTTACAATGGATAGCCTTAAAATATATTCGCAAAGCGAGATTGATAGCTTGATTATTTCTCGTGATGGAGAAACTAAACTTGGCGAAAAAGTCGATATATATAGTCACAGCGAAAGCGATTCTTCATCGAACGCGGCAATCTCATTAAATGGACTGAAAAAAAGTGATGCTAAATTCGTGCTTTTAGGTATTCCTGAAGATATTGGAGTTCGGGCAAATGCTGGTTTGGCAGGTACGTCTACAGCATGGCGGCCAGCCTTAATGGCCTTTCTTAATATTCAAAGCAATAGATTTTTAAACGGAGAGGAAATTCTCGTTTTAGGTCATTTTGAAATCGAGGAGCCCGAGGATTCGTCGATTATTGCTTTGAGAAATAAGGTTGCCGAAATTGATGATTTGGTTTATCCTGTGATTGAAATAATTGTTTCAGCTGGCAAAATCCCGATTGTAATTGGCGGTGGGCATAATAATGCATATCCGATAATTAAAGGGACATCGCTTGCAAGCAGAATAGCAATTAATGTTTTAAATATAGATGCTCATGCTGATTTACGTGAGCAGGAGGGAAGGCACAGCGGAAACGGGTTTACTTTTGCTTTAGCCGAAAATTTTATTGAAAACTATTACATGTATGGCTTGCATCAAAGCTATAATAATGAGCCAATTTTAAATCAAATAGAAAAAAAATCGAACCTGAAGGCCATATTTTTTGATGATATTTTGAAAGGTACTGATGCTGTTGAGCTATCTGAATTGGCGAGAGCAGGATTAGAAATCGATTTAGACTCCATTCAAAATGTACTTTCCAGTGCGGAAACGCCATCAGGGTTTTCGGTAAATGATATTAGGAAGTTAATTTTAACTAACAAAAGGAAATTTTCTTACTTGCATATTAGCGAGGGCGCAACGAGATTACTCGATGGAAGAGTGAGTAAACTTACCTCGAAATTAATTGCTTATTTAGTAAGCGATTTTGCTAAAGCACAGTTTTAGGTATTCATGTTGTAATTCTGAGCGCAGCGAAGAATCTATAACTGACTAATTACCGAAGAACACGTTATCAAGATGAAAGATTCTTTGTTTCATCGCTTGCGGATTCTTCTTTACATTCAAAATTACAGAATACTATAGGTTAGAAAACTACAAATGCTCAGCTTCATATTTTTCGCCAGCTTTTAACATCAATTCGATTTGCTTTAAATCATCTGCTGTTAATTCTTCTTTTTCCTGCAATTCGAATACCGCAATCATATTTTCTTCGTATTGCTTTTCTGTTTTAATAACGATTTCGGTTGCCATGATTGCTAAGCTTAAAATTTAATAATTTCTGTTGGTGTAATGCAAAAATCTAAACGGATATCGTGTTCATTCACGTCATCAATTTTTTCTATTGCAGGCGACAAAGATAAACCTATTTTTTGAGCATTTATACTTTCCAGAAATCGATCATAAAAGCCTTTACCATAGCCAACGCGATAGCCTTGCTTATCAAATGATAAAAGCGGAATTAAAACAATGTCGATCTCTCCGCTATGAATATTTCCTTTTTGTGGTTCGAGAATGTTATAAAGATTTTTCTGCAAATCATCTACTCCAATGTACTCATGATTGGTCATTAAAGCTGTTTCAAAATCAGCCTTTGGCACAATAATTTTAATTTGAGGATGATTTTTGGCTAACCATTCTATTAGTATAAAAGTATTAGGCTCTTTCTTTTCGATAATGGGCAAAAAGACATGAATGGTTTTTACCTCGTAAAAATCAAGTGATTTAAATTGATTTAAAAGCGAATTGTTAAGCTTTTTATATTCTTCATCAGTTAGCGATAATCTTTCTTTTAAAGCCCGCTTTCTTATTTCGACTTTTAACATCATTTTCAAATTTATACTTTTTATAACAAGTTATGTAAGTAATGTAATTCTTAAGAAAAGTAAGATTAAAAACCTTTCTCAGTCCTAAATGTTAACTATCCATAAACCAATAAAATGACAGCTCAAAATAAACTTTGGATTTGGATAACCAGTATTATTGGTGGATTGATTTTAATTCTTGCCTTCGGAGTGATGTTTCTCAGCGCAAGATGGAAACCGCTATTGTCAGAAAAAATTAAAGATGGTATTTATACAGGTTCAAGGCACCTGTATAAAATAGATTTCAAAAGCATTAATCTTAACATAGTAACCGGTAGTTTAGTGCTCAAAGATGTGACCTTGTTGCCCGATACGGCTGTTTTCGATAGTTTAAAGTCTCAAAAATTAGCTCCGGCACATATTTTCGAATTGAAGTTAAAGAAACTTGAAATTACCGGAGTTGGAATTCTTACGGCGTATTTTAAAAAGAAGGTAAATGTAAATGCTATCATTCTTAATAAGCCATCTATAAATATGATTTTCAATAAGGTTGAAAAATTGTCTGACACAGCGAAAGGTAATAAAACCCTTTACGAGCAGATCTCAAAAACATTTAAGTCGCTGCATATAAAATCGCTAAAAATTGTTGATGCCGATTTCGATTACATTCATAAAACTGCAATAAAAAAGACAAAACATTCTATTAAGCACCTCGATATTTCTGTTAACGATTTCCTTTTAGATTCGCTTTCTGGTAACGATACATCAAGATTTTATTACACAAAGGATATTTCTTTTCAACTTGCGGGTTATAAATCGACAACCAAAGATAAAATGTATTCAATGAAAATGGATACTGTTTCAGGTTCTGCTGCATCTAAGAAAATTACAGTTAAAGGTTTAAAATTAATACCACTTTATCCTGAACTAACTTTCGCCAGAAAGTATAAAATTCAAAAAGACAGGTATAATTTAGATTTTGATAGAATTGAATTCAATGGTGTAGATTTTATCGGGTTAAATACAGATGAAAAACTTCATGCTAAATCGCTCAGAATTGGGCAGGCAAATGTGGAAGTTTTTATGAGTCGCGAATCGCCTCCTCCACCATTAGATAAGGGACAAAACTATCCTCATTTAGCTTTAAAAAGATTAAATATTCCAATAATAATAGATACAATAAAAATTAGAAATATCAATTTAAAATATAGCGAATACAATCCTGCAAGTAAAAAAACTGGTTCGGTAGAATTTAAAAGATTAACAGGGAATATTTTAAACTTAACCAACGATACGTTGCAGTTGAAAAAGAATAATCATGCCATAGCAGATTTGAACGCACTTTTAATGGGAACGGGAAAGTTGAATGTTAAGCTAAATTTTAACTTAACAGATAAAAACGGCGCCTTCTCTTACAGTGGTAATCTTGGTAATTTTGATATGAAAGGCTTAAATTCTCTCTCTAAAAATTTAGGATTAATAGAAATTGAAAGTGGTAATATTCAAAAATTAGCTTTTAAAGCTGATGCAAATCTTCGTTCGGCGAATGGTTCTATGAGTATGCTTTATACTAATTTAAAGGTGAAATTGTTATCGGATAACATTGATGGAGAAGGAACAAAGGAAAAAGGTTTTCTCTCCTTTTTAGCTAATACTGTTTTAGTGAAAGATGACAATCCTGTAAAAGGAGAGGCGCCAAGAACAGCTAAAATGACGAATACGAGAATCAATTCTGCTTCATTTTTTAATTTGATGTGGAAAGCCGTTTTCATTGGCATTAAAGATATTGTTGGCGTTGGTGTGGTTCCGGAAAAAAACCCTGTGAAGCAGCAAAAAGTTATCGCAGAGAAAATAAAAGAACAAAAACAAGCAGACAAAAAAGAAAAAAGGGAGAAAAATTAGGAGGGCACTGAAAAAGTGGACTTAAAATAGTCTGTTTTTGCAAAGCGGATGAATGAGTGCTGAACTCTTCATCCGCTTTCTTTTTTTTACGTTATTTGATATTT